>NZ_JBGJZU010000111.1:0-17491 GCF_041354475.1 Microcoleus sp. | reverse complement strand
CAGCGATGAAGGCAACGATGTAGCAGATGGTAGCAGTTAAGAGGGTAGGAATCATCAAGACGCCGAACCAACCGATATAAATCCGGTTGTCTGTGCTTGTGACCCACTCGCAGAACCGTTCCCAGACATTGGCGCTTTCGCGCTGCTGTAAGGTTGTTGTCATGGTTTTATGATTGCTTTATTTGGTTTTCAATGTTCGTGACGGGTTTGTGTTCCGCCATGTAAATAACATAAACCTTTTATTTCAATTTGTAAAGGCCTTCTCAGCACAACTTTTGTTATGACTATCATAAGTATAGCTGATATAATGGCGAAGCCGTTGCTGTATATGGGTTTTAAATGCAGGATGCGGAATTTGTTGGCGATCGCCTCAGAAGCAGAATGCTGATAATGTAGCTGCACAAGGAGAGCGGGACTGGTGTCAGTGTTAAGATAAGTTAAGCGGGGCGATCGCCAAGCGCAAAACTAAAAATTATTAAAAACCCCAAGGAATGTCCCGCACCGTCACCTACAGCCCTGCTCATACCATCGTTCCCACTTATGAGTGTTTTAATCGCTGCACATACTGCAATTTTCGAGCTGAACCGCTGGAAAGTCCTTGGCTGACGCTACCACAAGCCGAAAAACGGCTCCAGCTACTGCAAACTCAAGGTGTGATTGAAATTCTCATCCTCAGTGGCGAGGTACATCCCCAAAGTCAACGGCGCAAAGCTTGGTTTCAGCGCATTTATGAGCTCTGTGAACTGGCACTTGCTCTAGGATTTTTGCCACATACTAATGTAGGTCCGCTCAGTTTTGAGGAGATGGCTCAGTTAAAACAGGTGAATGTCTCCATGGGGCTGATGTTGGAACAGTTGACACCGAGTTTGCTAACAACAGTTCACCGACACGCACCGAGTAAAGTACCTGCCCGGAGGCTGCAACAGTTAGAATGGGCTGGGGAATTGCAGATTCCGTTTACCACTGGTTTGCTGCTGGGAATCGGGGAAAGTGAGGCAGATTGGGTGGAGACATTAGAGGCGATCGCCCGGATTCATTCCTGTTACAATCATATTCAAGAAGTTATCCTGCAACCTTACAGTCCGGGAAATAAGCAAAGTTGGGATGGTAAAGTTTTTGATGTTACAAAAATGCCGGAATTAATTGCGATCGCCCGCAGCATTTTACCTGATGAAATCGCCTTACAAATTCCGCCAAATTTAGTGACCAAGCCAGACATATTAATCGCTTGCTTAGAAGCAGGTGCTAGAGATTTAGGAGGAATTGGGCCAGTGGATGAAGTTAATCCCGATTATCCTCACCTCCAACACCAAACTTTAACAGAAATTTTAGCAGCCGCGGGATGGCAACTCGTGCAGCGTTTGCCTGTTTATCCTCACTACGACAATTGGCTCCCCCAGACATTACAAACTGCTGTAAAACAATGGAGAATTAGTCATTAATCCTTCTTATTTCTTAGTCCGCGCAGGCGGACTTCGTTTGTGTAGAAGCGGTTTCAACCGCCTAGCCATTAAAATTTCAAATCAAAGAACCACCACCATCAATCCAGACTTCCGTACCTGTGATAAACATGGAGGCATCTGATACTAAAAATAAAACTAATTGGGCAACTTCTTCACTAGAACCTGCGGTATTATTAGTCAAAGGAATCAGATCGTGAATGAAATCAGCCGAGCCTGGAATATGATCGAGATGTCGCTTAGTGGTACTTTCCTCAATCCCAGTCAGCACCCCACCCGGACAAATGACATTAACTCGGATTTTGCTAGCAGCAAGTTCTAGCGCCAGCATTTTGGCAAAAGTTACTTGAGCAGCTTTAGAACAAGCATAGGCGGTGGCACCAACTTTCCTGAAATTTCTAGTGCCATTAATCGATGAGGTAATGACAATAGCACCTCCTTGTTTTTTCAAATAAGGAACAGCATACTTGACAGTCAAAAAAGTACCTCTGAGGTTAGTATTAATTGTCCTATCCCACTCCTCCGGTTCGAGGTCTTCTATGGGCGACCAGACACCATTAATCCCCGCATTCACAAACACAGTATCTATTTTTTTATATTGTTCAAAAATTGTTTTAAATGCCTCTTCCATTTGTTCAGAATTTGCTACATCTGCGACAAGTGCCAGTCCACTGCCTCCTTGATTCACCAACTGGCTGACAGTTTCTTGCCCGCTATCGAGAAGGCGATCGATAATAGCAACTTTTGCTCCTTCCTTTGCCATTAAAATTGCTGCTGCACGACCAATCCCCGACCCGCCACCAGTAATAACGGCAACTTTATCTAAAAGATTCATAATTTTTATATATAAATAATTTGAATAATTATAATAATCAAAATAACAACTAACAAGTAACAAGATGTATTTCTTGTTACTTGTTACTTGTTATGTGTTATTTAGGATTCTGGAACCCAGACTGAAACTGAACCAGCATTACACCTAAAATCAGCCCAACCTTCGTCATTAGTTGTGATAGATTCTTTGATGTTTTCGGTGAGATCGATATAGGTACGATTCGGTTGTCCGACTTCCATAAACTTAGTACCATCACCGCCGTTAGTCAGTACCACAGCCATGCCACCTGGATGTTCTTCATCTCCAAGTCTCGTCCAGCCAATAGTATTGGCGTGGTCAAAGTAATCGTATTGATTACCGTAGGAATAAGTTTGGCGGGCGAACAGGAATTTATCAATAATCCATTGATGTTTCTCTAACCAAATTTCGTATTCGTTACCATCTTTTCCTCTATCCTTGTAATGAGTCCCGTAATAATCGGGGTAAAAAATACAGGGATATCCTTCACGACGCAGCAGAATTAAAGCATAAGCAAGGGGCTTAAACCAAGACTCGACAACAGACTCTAGGGATTGTAAAGGTTGGGAATCGTGGTTATCTACTAGAGTAACGGCGAGAGTTGGTTGGTGCTGGACGAGGCTGCCGTCAAAAATTGTTCTCAAGTCATAATTATTGCCTGCTTTGCTGGCTGCATAGAAGTTGTAGTGAAGAGGTGCATCAAATAAGGATACTTTACCATCAGTTACGGTAATGAAGTAGTGCAAAGCTTCGACTTCATAGGACCAATATTCGCCGACGGCAAATAGGTCACGTTTGGCATAATTGCGAACGTGTTCTAACCATTCTTGGAAAAATTTTGCAGATACGTGTTTGACGGCATCGAACCGAAACCCATCAACGTTGGTTGTATCGACATACCACTCGCCCCAGTATTTTAATTCCCCGGTGACTTCTGGGTTGTCCATATCTAAATCACAACCCATCAGGTAGTCAAAATTGCCTTTTTCTAAGTCTACATTTTGGTCAAATTCTTTGCCTTTGAGCAAGTAAATGGCATTGGCATTTGTGTCGTAAGCATTGTAATCAATGGCATCAAAATGCCACCAATGCCATTCCATGCTGGAATAGGTTTTGCCACGACCAGGGAAGGTAAAATGAGTCCAAGCCTTAATTTTTTGATACTCGCCTACGGTGTCATTGCGGTTGTCGGGATTGAAGGGTGTAGCTTCGACTTCTTCTTCTTCATCAGCTCCTAATTTGTGGTTAAAGACAACATCAGCATAAATCTTAATTCCTAGATCTTGTGCTGCTTTAATCGCTCGCAAATACTCCTCTTTTGTCCCGTATTTCGTCCGGATCGAGCCTTTTTGATCGAACTCACCTAAGTCGAATATGTCGTAGACACCGTAACCCACATCCATACCGCCGCCCGTTCCTTTATACGCGGGTGGCAACCACAGGGATGTAATGCCCATTTTGGCTAAATCTTTGGCAGATTCGGTTAACTGATTCCAGAGGTTGCCGTCAGCGGGGGTATACCAGTGGAAATACTGCATCATGACGCCATTGACTTCAGACATAAATTTAGTTTCTCCTGTTTGGTAAAGCTGCGGGCTTATTAGTTTATGTTACTAATTAGTATAGATATGCCTGCAATTTGTGGTCAATAGATATCATAAAATATGGGGTCTATCGAAACAATCTATCAATAGATAGATTGACAAAAAACATAAAGTTGATGTTAAAATATTTCAGAACATTTAAAAACATTAAGAGGTTGTTGCTTCTGTGGCTATTCGCTCAACTCTGGTGTTCCAAGTGCCATCGATCGCCAATTCGATCAACCTAAATCCTGGAGGAATTTGGTCAAGTATAATCGGATGGCTTTTGGGTAAAAGTTGGATGCAGGTGCTGGGTGTCCCCAAGTAGGTAACTGAGCCTCTCTGTTGGTGGAATTCTTGGTGAATGTGGCCACAGAGGACGATTTTTACTTGAGGATATCGATCGACTATTGCGAAAAATTCATCGGCATTGTGGAGCATCATGCCATCCATTATTTCACAGTCGATCGTCAAGGGATGATGGTGCAAGGCAATCGTAACAGCTCGATCGCCCGTTTGTTGCAATTGAGAATCCAGCCAATCCAAGCTTTCTGGGGAAATTCGCCCCCCACTGCATCCAGCTTCCACACTCGAAAGCAAGAGAAATTGCCAGTTTCCGAGGTTCCACGATTTTTCTGGGGAAATCGGCGGCTTATCTAATATTTGCTGCATTACCAAGAAGTTGTCGTGATTTCCAGGTATCCAGTAAGCGGGGATGTTGAGGGGAGAAATCAGGGATGCGAGGAGCTCGTAGGATTCGGGTGTTTCATCTTGGGATAAATCCCCTGTCAGCAGGAGTAAGTCTGGCTGGGGCTGAATCTGTTGCAAGTGTTCGAGAACTGCTTTGAGGGTGTGGGCGGTTGAGAGGCCTTTCCATGTGCGATCGGGCTCTGCAAACAAGTGAGTATCGGTGATTTGGGCGACGAGTAGGGGAGAAGCGGGTGTCATGGATGATGTTGCGGGCGATCGATCTAGTTCTAGAGTACCCTGTCACAGGGGTTTTGGGGATGTCGGAACAAGGGCGAGGGAAATTTTTGACAAATGTGTTGAAATAATCAAGATTTGGTGTAATATAGTAAAGCGTTAAATTTCTGACGTAACGGCGGCATAGCCAAGTGGTAAGGCAGAGGTCTGCAAAACCTCCACCCCCAGTTCAAATCTGGGTGCCGCCTTTTTTAATTTTTGTTAGACGTTGTACAGTGACACATTAATTGTCATCAATTACAGTATTGGCGAGAGAAAGGTGTCGTTGTGCCAACGGTTAACCCTAGCGGTAAGGGTCGAAATGTCTATTATTCTCCAACGGACTTGTTGGCGCTGACTGTGATGGAATATTTGCTGTCTATGGGTTTGAGTTTTGAGGTATGTCAGGAAATGCTGGAAACTCTTAAAGCTACTGAGTCGTGGCTGTTTCAGCCGTCTGTGTTAGAAGGGCAGAGGAAACGGTTTATGCTGTTATTGGATTTAAAGCGGCGATGTTTGGTAAACTTTGACAGTGGTTTGGCTTTGGAAACGATTAATCGGGGGTTGCCTGTTGTGCCGTTTTGGAGCGATCGCATTCATCAACGCTTGCGAGAGAATCTCAGAAGCTTTGAGCGGTAGAGGAGCGGCTACCGGATTCAGTGAGAAGCCAATATTCTGATATTCCCTGGCGAGATATTGCCGGAATGCGAGATAAAACGTGCAAACTGGACGACCTAACTTATGTATTCAAACCGATAGGATGAATCCTTTGAATCTTTATGATTTTGATTTACCACACGCATGGGCTATTGAAAAATTGTCCAATTTTGTAGACATCATTATGGGTCAGTCACCTCCATCCGATACATACAATACAAACGGAGAAGGATTACCTTTTTTCCAAGGTAAAGCCGAGTTTGGAGTTATATATCCGACAGTAACTAAATATTGTTCTGAACCAAATAAGATTGCAAGCCAAGGTGATGTGCTACTTTCAATTCGGGCTCCTGTTGGACCTACTAACCTCGCGCCATTAGACTGTTGTATTGGTCGAGGGTTAGCTGCTCTACATCCTCTTGATAGTATTAGCTCTAAATTCATTCTTTACTTATTTAGAGCTTTAGAGCCTCAAATATCAAAAGAAGGGACAGGTTCAACCTTCAAGGCAATCAATAAACAGTTTATTGAAAACCTAACTATCGCTCTTCCCCCTCTTCAGGAACAAATCAGAATCATCAACAAAATTGAGGAAAACTTCTCGGATCTTGATAAAGGAATTGAATATCTAAGAACTGCTAAAGAGCAACTCAAGGTATATCGTCAGTCAGTGTTGAAATATGCCTTTGAAGGCAAGTTGACCGAACAGTGGCGTGAGTTTCATATTAGCAAACTAGAAACGGCTGACCAATTGCTAGAACGTATTCAGCAAGAAGGTGAAAGCCGCTATCAACAGCAACTAAATGAGTGGGAAGAAGTGTTTAAAGTTTGGGAAGAGAACGGCAAGGAGGGTAAAAAGCCTGGTAAGCCTCAAATGCCTTTTAATACCTCTTCTTTAACGGAAGAAGAATTAGTGAATTTACCGGATTTACCAGAGTCATGGTGTTGGATTAAATTATCCGTCTTATCCGAAAGGATTCAGATTGGGCCATTTGGTTCTTTATTACATAGATCTGATTATGTTAGTAACCAAGTGCCAATCGTAAATCCAGTTCATATTAGAAATCAGAAAATTGAGCCAGATTGGAGTTTGACAGTTACCAAAGAAAAGGTAAACGAACTATCCAATTACATTATGTATCCTGGAGATATTGTCATGGGACGAAGAGGCGAAATGGGTCGATGTGCAGTTATAAGTCACGAGGAAAGCGGTTTTTTATGTGGTTCAGGAAGTCTTTTTATTAGACTATTACCCAGCATCAATCCACTTTTTTACTGCTATTTATTAGGTTCGCAAAGGTTAAAAAATTATTTGTCCGACCAAAGTGTTGGGACTACGATGCAGAACCTTAACCAAGAAATTATTCATAATCTTCCTGTTCCTCTATGTAGCCCTATCGAAATCCAAAAAATTATTGAAGAAGTTGACAGAAGGACGACCTTAATAACTGAGGTAGAGAATATTATAGAAGAGAATCTTCTAGCATCTGAAATTTTGAAGCAAAGTATACTCAAAAATGCTTTTTCTGGGCAGCTAATACCACAAGGTTCAGGAGATGAAAATGCAGCAGTGTTACTTGAAAGAATCAGAGAAGCTAGAAGGCATCAAGAAGACCATCAAGTTCCTATACCTAAACCAAGAAAACAAGTTGCCATGAAGAAAGATTTGTCAATTATTGAAGTATTACAAGAGCTGAATGGTTTGGCAACAGCACAGGATGTGTGGCGACGGTCTAAATACCAAGAAGATATAGAGGGCTTTTATGCGGAACTCAAAAAGCAGATAAACAATGGGGTTATTGAAGAAGTAGAAAATTTGAGAGAAGAAAAAAAATCCTACTTAAGGCTAAGAAATGAGAATTGATAAAGTTTATATAGAAAATTTCAAGAACCTGATCGAGTTTGAGATTGATCTGGCAGAAGGTTTTATGGAAACTG
Source organism: Microcoleus sp. (assembly GCF_041354475.1). Lineage (NCBI taxonomy): Bacteria > Bacillati > Cyanobacteriota > Cyanophyceae > Oscillatoriales > Microcoleaceae > Microcoleus > Microcoleus sp. The sequence continues at coordinate 10,037 of NZ_JBGJZU010000111.1, read as the reverse complement.
TGCTTCTTGGTCAGAATGCTACAGGCAAATCAAACCTAATTGAAGCGTTAGTTTTGATATTTAAATATCTAGATCTTGAGGGAATGCCAAGTTTTTCATTCAAAATTGAATATGTTTGTCGTGGTCACAAAGTTAAAATAGAGTTCGATACTAAACGTAGTTTCTACGTAGATGACAATAAAATTACGATAAAAGATTTTTATGCCAGAAAGAATGAGTATTTGCCCAAATATGTATTCACCTATTATTCCGGCATCAGTAACAGGTTGGAAGAACATTTTAATGATCATCAGAAGAAATTCTATGACAAAATTATCAAACCTAATGTTGATCCCGCAGAAATTGAAGACCTGCGTAAACTCTTTTACGTTCGTCTGATTCATAGCTATTTTGTTCTTTTAGCTTTTTTCTCTTTTGAGGATAATGAATCAAACCACTTCTTAAAGAATTATCTTGATATCGACGATCTAGAAAGTATTCTTTTTGTCTTAAAAGATCCTGAATGGAAAGGCAGTGACGACCCAAGGTTTTGGGGCGCAACTGGTTTGGTTAAAGATTTTTTAGATAAGGTTTGGGATTATTCAACAGCCCCTATTTATTATGTTGAGAAACATTCTCTGGACTTTAGAAAACAAATAGATCAACCAAGACTCTATCTTTATGTTAGTGATAAAAACAAGCTTAAGCAAATTGCTAAGTTCTATACAAGTAATACTGAATTCTTTAAAGCACTAGAAAGCACCTATATTTCAAATCTAATTCAGGAAATTAAGGTAAAAGTCAAAAAGCGAAATATCCGAGGTGAATTGACTTTTAGAGACTTGAGTGAAGGGGAACAGCAATTGCTTACAGTTTTAGGATTATTAAAATTCACAAAAGATGAAGAATCCCTAATTTTGCTAGATGAACCGGATACTCATCTTAATCCTTTATGGAAATGGCAATACTTAAAGTTATTACAGGAGGTCGTTCAAAAGCATGAAACAACGCAAATAATTTTGAATACTCATGATCCATTAGTTATTGGAAGTATGACTAAAGAACAAGTAAGGATTTTCAGAAAAGATGAGGACACTGGACGAACAATCGTATTTGAACCTGAAACCGATCCAAAGGGTTTAGGTGTAGCTGGCATCTTAACTAGCGAGTTGTTTAGTCTCCCTACAACTTTAGATGAAGAAACACAAAAAGCCTTGGATAATAAGCATAGATTAACTGCTAAGCAACAGCAAGGAGGGTTAAGCGGTGAAGAAAGGAAAGAATTGGATGAGGCTCTCCAGAAATTAGAGGGATTAGGGTTTACAAGAACATTTAGAGATCCTCTTTACCAAAAGTTTGTAACTGCTTGGCATCGACAAGAAAGATTTCAGAAACCTACTCTCACACCAGAAGATTTGAAAGAACAGAATGAGCTTGCACTATCTCTCCTTAACGAAATTATGGAGGAAGAACAGTGAGGCATATTCCTCTAAAAGAAAATCCTCCTCCTAGTGGATTAAAAAGATGGCTGAGTAAAGCTAAAATCTTAACCCAAAATCTCATTACTGAAACTGACTCTGAAAAACGAAAGGAAATTATTGAGAGTAATAATGCAGTTTGGAGAAATAACACTCTTAAGAAGTATCTAATGGATTTATCTGATGGTAAATGTTGGTACTCAGAAGCTAAAGAAGTTTATTCTCATTACCATGTAGACCATTTCAGACCTAAAAGTGAAGCTTTAGATTTAAATGGAACTGACCAAGGAGGTTATTGGTGGCTTGCATTTGATTGGACAAATTATCGAATTTGTGGCGGTGTTGGCAATACAAAAAAAGGAGCTAGATTCTGTGTTTTAAAGCATAAAGCAAATTGCCATACTGATTTGTGTGAAGATGAAATTATCTATTTTCTTGATCCTATAGATAAAGACGATACTCTCAAACTCACTTTTGATAAAACTGGAAAGGCTAAGCCATCCTCAGTTGATGAAAATGAATGGGATTACAAAAGAGCTCAGTACACGATTGATAATTTAGATTTGAATTATGAACCCTTGAAGGAGGCAAGAAAGGATTTATGGGACACATGCGAATCAAAGCTTAACGAACTTCAGAATTTAATGGCAGAATATAATAAAAATCCATCTGCATCAAAAAAAGGGCAGATTCAATCCAAGCTAGAAGAATTAAGAACGCTCACAAAGCCAAAATCAGAATTCTCTGGGGTTGCAATTAAATGCTTGTTGTCTTCGGATATTGAATGGGTTCAAAAATTAGCGCTGGGAGCAGCTTGAGGCAATAAATTATGTTCACCTCTCAATCAATCGTTGCCAAAGTTTGGAATTTCTGTAACATCTTGCGTGATGCAGGAGTCAGCTATGGTGACTATCTGGAACAACTCACTTTCCTAATTTTTCTAAAAATGGCGGATGAATACGCCCAACCACCTCATAATCGTGATCTAGGAATTCCTGCTGAATACACATGGCAAAGCCTAAAAAACAAACGTGGTGATCAGCTTGAAGCTCACTATACAAAACTGCTTCGTGAACTGGGCAAGAAAAAGGGAATGTTGGGCAAAATCTTCACCAAAGCCCAAAACAAAATTCAAGATCCAGCGATGTTGTCTCGCGTAATTGAGATGATCGACAACGAAGCCTGGGTGTCCATGAGTGCTGATGTCAAAGGCGATATTTACGAAGGATTGCTAGAAAAAAATGCCGATGACACGAAGTCTGGAGCAGGGCAATACTTCACTCCTCGCGCATTGACCAAAGCAATGGTGGAATGCCTTCGCCCTGAACTCGGTAAAATGATCGCCGATCCTGCCTGTGGTACGGGTGGCTTCTTTCTAGCGGCCTATGACTTCATTCACGAAAACTACAAGCTGAATGAGTCCCAAACACAATTCCTCAAACATGAAACCTTCTATGGCAATGAGATTGTCTCTAGTACCTATCGCCTATGCTTAATGAATTTATTCCTGCACGAGATCGGCGACATTGACAAAGAACCAACTATTTCTCTCAGCGATGCGCTAGTAAAGCCACCCACCCAGCACTTCGACTTTGTGTTAGCTAATCCTCCCTTTGGTAAGAAAAGCAGCATGACCTTTTCAAAAGAGGAAAAAGAGCAAGGAGAGGATCTGGTTTATAATCGTCCAGATTTTGATGCAACGACCTCAAACAAACAGCTTAATTTTGTCCAGCACATTCGGACAATGCTGAAGCCAACCGGAAAAGCGGCGATCGTTGTACCTGATAATGTGATGTTTGAAGGTGGAGCCGGAGAAACGGTTCGCAAGGCTCTACTTCAGAAAACTAATCTGCACACTATTCTGCGTTTACCCACTGGTATCTTCTACAAGTCAGGGCTAAAAGCAAACGTTATCTTCTTCGATAATAAGCCTGAGTCTGAAGTACCCCAGACCAAAGAAGTTTGGTACTACGACTTCCGTACCAATGTCCATTTCACGCTACGCAAAAACCCTTTAAAACATAGGGATATACAAGATTTCGTTAATTGCTATAACTCAAAATACCGTTCCAAGCATCAATCAGCCTGGTCATCTAAAAAATCAGATGGACGTTGGCGTAAGTTCACCTACGAAGAATTGGTCGCTAGAGACAAAACAAGCTTAGACATTTTCTGGTTAAGAGATAAGAGGCAATACGATCTAAATAATCCACCCGAACCCGATGTGCTAGTAGCAGAGATCATTGAGAATCTGGAAGCGGGCTTAAACAGCTTCAGAGAAATCTTGAATGGGCTTGGCTGTGAGGATGTGCAGTGAAATTCTCAGAGGTGGCAATCGCCATCCTTCAGCAACCGTTAATCAAGAAAAATACTTCACTCAAATAGCTTTCTGATACTCCCCCATCCCCCCAAAAAGTAACCGACAGCGATCGCATCTCCCATCTTCCCAAAGTGCAGGCATCTTAAATCGTGCTTCACACTGCGGACACTTAGCTAAAAGCTTAAGCTGATGGCGATCGCACTTCCAAACAGACTTAAACTGCCACTCAATCCGATGACAAGGCGACTGGGCATAACAAGCACCACATACCCGAATCGGTTCACACTTCATCCCCTCCCCCATTGGCGGCAGCATTTCCCACAACCTTTCAACCTCAACCCCTACCACCTCCGCCAAAGCCTCAAACTCCTGCTGAGTAGGATAAGGATTGAAATGAAAGCGTTCCCAACGTGCTACTACAGCCCCAATTTTCGCTGTTTGGATGTATGTAGATTCATCTTGAAATTGGTCATTTGTCCAAACAATATAAGGATGCTCTCCCCGAAAAACCCGACTCGAATTAATCACCTGAGTGCAAGACAATTTCTTGCACTCAATCTCCCCTGGTTGATTTATCTCATAAATATGATGATGACCGAGTTTGCAACGAAGAGATACTTTATAGGGATTGATAAAATAAATCCAACCTTGACGCGGTTTTTGTCCAGCCACTCGATCACCCCAATTCACTCATTAACTTTTCTCTTTCTTTGTACAGATTCAGTCTCACCTGTTCCTCTGATTTATGGCTATCTTTAACCTCAAGCATGGGAGCAGTGCTATAAACATATTCTAGTAACTGCTTCAGTTTATCCTCTCCTGAACCAGCCCATTCTCTCCTGATGTTGTCAAGCATTAGCTTGAGGCCTAAAGGTAACTCTAAATTATCGACACTACCTGCTCCCTCACCAAGTCTGACAAAGATACTATTTCCCTGAGATTCTTGCAAAATCTCTTTACCATTCATTTGATTTAAAGCAGCGTCAATGTCTTCATTCCAAGGCCCATAGCGATAATAACGCCAATCTAAATCAGTAAGCTGTTTTTCTGTCCATTTGACTGCATAAAGATCAGCTAAGTACAAAAATTTGATTAACTGGGTTTTTGTAATATAGCCTTTTGTTGCGTAAACAAAATACTTTATCAGGGTTTCTAGCATAGCTTTCCTTCTTTTATCTCAAAAAAAACTGTCTCCACAATTGATATTATCAATATTCAAATTAACTTAACTCTAGTCTATCATATCATCCCCACGAACGTTTGGCTATTAAAGCATATAAAAAAATATGACAATTTAATTGCTAATCACTAATCACCCCATGGCAATTAGCAATTAGCAATCTTACCCAAACGATCACATTTTACTGATAATTCTCTGCACGATTTCCACGCCTGTTACCGCTTGCCAGCCAAACAGCCCCAAAAGCGCCACATTCAGAAAGATGTGAGTATATCTGGCAAAATCATTACCTTTTTGCATCAAAGGTGTCAGCGAGGCAGACATCGCAATGATTGCCGTCATTCCCAACCCTGCTAGCAAGTGGGAACCCACGAACAATTTGCCGTTGTTGATGTAGGTGACGGCCATACCGCCGATCGCACCCGTTACCATCAAGGCTAGCAGCAAAGAACCCATCTGGTGGTGCTTGAGGTTGAATTTACCCTTAATTAGCTCTTTTTTGACCTCGCCTTCCGCACTCCTGGTGCGCCGGATTTGAACGCCGAGATACAAAGCATACAATGAGATGGCCAGCAGTACCCACATTAACACTGGGTGGAAAAATTGGCTCCAAACTTTAACAGACTGCGGAATTTCCAGATTCATGGTGTTTTCAGGATTAGCAAAAATACTTCATAAAACTTAGCATACCAGTCAGGCCGTCTCATGCGACGGTACAAATATATAAAATGAGACACTGTTATGCCTGCCACTAAACAAGACGCTTTATTAATCCAAGCTGCCAAAACTGGCAACATTATTCACGTACAAGCCTTACTCGCTAAGGGTGTTAATCCAGACTCCAAAGACTCTGAGGGGACGACAGCTTTGATGTTTGCGGCCCAAAAGGGCTATGCCGAAATCGTGCGTATTTTACTAAATAATGGCGCTAATGTCAATCAGGTAAGAAGGCGTTTTGGGCTGACGGCTTTGATGCTTGCTGCGGCTCACAAGCAGGCTGATTCTGTGCGACTGTTGTTGGCTGGGGGTGCGGATGTTAATGCTAAAAATGATGATGGGAGTACGGCTTTGATGGCGGCTGCTCTGAAAGGTGATATCAATGTCGTGCGGCTGTTACTTGCTGCTCATGCTGATGTGAATGTGTGCGATCGCGATGGAGACTCTGCTCTGAAAATAGCTGCTTTATCGGGGAATCAAGCTATTGTCAAAGCTTTGGCTGATGCGGGTGCTGTTGCAGATAATTCTATCCTATTTTTAGCAGTTAGTCAAGGTCGCGCTGAAATTATCCGAATTTTGCTCAATTGTGGCGCTGATGCTAATGTTAAAAATTCCGATAGCAAAACTGCTTTGATGGAGGCTGCTGCTGCGGGTAATTTGTCCGTGGTAGAGGTGTTGTTAGCGGAGGGTGCTGATGTCAGAATTCCCGATAAAGATGGTGAAACTGCTTTAACTTTGGCTGCTGATTTTGGTCATATTGATGTGGTGCAGGTTTTGCTGCGTGCCGGTGCTGATGTGAATGGGAAAAATGGGGATGGGGGAACGGCTTTGATGGCGGCTGCTGCTGGGGGAAATTTGCCGATCGCCCATATCTTACTCGATGCTGGCGCCGATATCAATGCTAAGGACAAAGATGATGAAACTGCTTTAAATTTCGCTGTTGTCGAAGGCTATGAGGATGTTGTGGAATTGCTGTTAAACCGGGGCGCTAGTGTTGGTGCTAGAAATCGGTTGGGCGATACTCCGTTACTCGTGGCTGCTGTTCACGGTTACAGTGCGATCGTATCAGCTTTGTTGCAAAAAGTCAATCACGATAATGCTGATTTTCTGAATGCTAAAAACTTTGAGGAGACTGCTTTAACTCTGGCGGCTTTTCAAGGACATACTGAGACAGTAAAGGCTTTGCTCGAAGGTGGTGTTGACCCTAATATCGCAGGGGAGCAAGGAAAAACGGCTTTAATGAAAGCCTGTATTCGAGGTCATGTGGCGATCGCCCAATTATTAGTTGACAACGGTGCTGATGTCAATAGGCGGGATGCTTCCGGTGCCACTGCTTTAATGTGGGCGGCCCATCGGGGTGCTGTCAGTGCTGTGAAGATTTTAATTGATGCGGGTGCGGATATAAATCATAAAAATTTGGGGAACTATACGGCTTTAATGCTGGCTGAATTTAACGGTTATAAAGATGTGGTGAAACTGCTCAAAAGTTCCGGAGCAAGAGAATAATATCGGTGTTATCCTTAAGTTGCTAGTAAGGACTTCTGTCCTTTCTTTGTCTGACGATCGATCGCGACCTTAGTCCTTACTACCAACCTCAATCTGTTCGCCTTACCCAACCATTAATCGTAAAGCGACTGTCAGCAAAAGCTTTCGAGGGACAACTAACTGGCAAAACTTCGTGCATATAGCGACTCAGAAAAAATACGATGCTATTATTGCGAGGTTCAACAGTTTTAAAAGAGTCAGCCGCTACATAAAAATTGTTCTCAATTTTGCTATCATAAATCTGCAATTCTCCGCCAGTAAACGCCTTGGGTTCTCGATTGAAATAGTAAACATAGGTGAAAAATCTGGTTGCTGTTTCTGGAGAGCCACTATCGTTATGAAGTTTGTAATAATTATTGTCGTTGTGCAGCGTTAATTGAGCTTCTATATCACCAACAGAAAATGAAGGCAGGTTTAATTTTCGCAGCACGTCGGGGAGAATAGCTTTAATGCGATTAATCATCAGTTGTGAAAATTCGGGGAAGGAATGGAGAACCATAGAACGCCGATAATCTTCGGCCTTGGTTGAGGTGCTGGTACTCACAAATTCTGATTCTTTTGCTAAAACATATTTGATGAGTTTATTTTTTTCACTGGCTGTGAGGAAGTTCTCAATTTGGGCGTAGCGAGATATTAAGTCGTCGTTTACATGAGCAGGAATTATAGGAATCTCTAGGGGAATTTCTGGCGGAATCTCTACCGGAACTTCTGGCTGTGGCGGTGGCAGTTGAGCTAAGTAAATGGGCGGTTCGGTGACTAATCCCACTAGGTGTTCGCTGGGAAAACAAAGTGCGGATCGCCCTTCGTCTATGGGAATCTGAAATAAAGTGGGAAAACCGGGGTTCTGTTGGGTGCGATCGACTAAGGTTTTAACCAGATTGTGCAATAAGGGGGCGTCAGATTTGAGGGTAATTGTGCATTGATGTCCGCCCGCGAGCAGGATTTTAACTTTGACATCTTGGGGTTTAATTTGCGGTTGAGTGTAAGTCATAATTTTTTCAGGACTGGATGGAAAACTAGCTAAAGATATGATTCGGAAGGAAAATAATTAGGTAGGGATACACAGTTTTGTTTCTCTGCAATATGATACACAATTAGTGGGGACACAAACAAGACTGTTTATTGGTGTGATGGTCGATCGCCAAAAATTGAGGTTAATGGGGGAAAGAGTTAAGGAACCGCAGAGGGCACAGAGAGCACAGAGGATGGAAAAGAAGAAGGAGAGGAATAGTCCTGAAAGCAGAGTATGATTTTAGTCAGGGTAAGCGAAGGGCGATCGATCCAACATTACCTGGAAAAACTCTAATATTCCACTTATATTAGTATTGATTGGAACGCACCTTATTTTTGGTTGGGAATTGAACACAGTTGCAGCCAGACAAAGCATTAGACATCTTGCTACAATGTTTTTATACAGTTCAAGTCATGCACAATATGTCCCTAATCAGCGCCCCAGCAAAATTTCAAGCAACCTCTCCCCCTTTCCGTTGGGATGAAGCGGGAGGTATCCGTATAGGTTCGAGTCGAGTGACCCTAGATAGCATACTTGCTTCATACCACAATGGCTCCACTCCCGAAGAAATCGCTATTCAGTATTCAGTTGTTCGCTTAGAAGACATATACAGTACCATTGCTTATTATCTCAACCATCGTCAGGAAATTGACAGTTATTTGGAGCAGCGCAGCCAACAATCTCAGCAACTGAGACAACAACTTTCTCAAAAACACAACTTAGTCGATCTGAGACAACGTTTGCTTGCTCGTTATCAGTCAAAAGGGGAGTCGATACCAAGTGCGCCTTCTAACTGATGAAAATTTTAATGGAGCCATATTGCGTGGGCTGGTGAGACGTTTGCCTGAATTGGATATTGTTCGTGTCCAAGATGTAGGACTGATTCACACTGACGATCCAGATATTTTAGAATGGGCGGCTAATGAGGGACGCATCTTACTTACCCATGATGTAGCCACTATTACGATGTATGCCTACGAGCGAGTCAATCAAGGACTACCTATGCTTGGAGTTGTTGAGGTTATTGCAACAGCACCCATTGGTAAGATCATTGATGATTTAGAACTATTTATTTGTTGCAGTCAGCCTGATGAATATGAAGGTCAAATTCTTTTCATCCCTTTCCCTATGCTGTGATTGGGCTAGATAGTCGGTGGAATCTACTGTATGTGGTTCATATTGAGCGTGAAGAGAATGTCATTCGGATTATTTCAGCACGTAAAGCAACTCGTCAGGAGAGGGCAGAGTATGAAAGTTGAAGCATTAAAGCAGCGATTAAACCACAACCGTCCAATGACTAGCGTGACAATCCGTATGCCCGAAGATGTTGTGGAAGACCTAAAAAAAGTTGCACCATTGTTGGGTTTTTCGGGTTATCAGCCATTAATTCGTGCTTATATCGGTCAAGGTTTGCGCGTTGATTTAGAACGATTTGAGAGCGAGACAGTGACAGCTTTAGTAGCAAGTTTGAAGCGTCGAGGTGTCAGCGATGCAGTGATTGATGAGGCATTAAACGAAGTCATTCATGCTAAATCCTGTTAATTGTGTCTAGCAGTAACGGAGGACACGGCATTGCCCTTGGACTACCCCAAAATAATCGTAGCACTCGAAGAGGAATCCCAGCCATCATGCTCACTAGAGATGTAACTACCGCCCGATTAATTGTAGGGACACGGCAATGCCCATAGGTGTCAACTTAAGCTCAAACTCAGTCAGAGACTGCTGTTTGACTATTAACGCCAGATCCCCCCTAGCCCCCCTTCCCAAGGGGGGGACAGGAATCTTCTCAAAGTCCCCCTTCCCCCC
>NZ_JBGJZU010000110.1:0-17621 GCF_041354475.1 Microcoleus sp. | reverse complement strand
CTGCCACGATTATATCCACATGAACAAAGGCGAAAGCCAAGAACATCGGGAGCCGGATGCGGGGAAACCAGCACGTCCGGATCTAACTGAGAGGGGCGGGGAATAATATCCCCCCTCGACTCAACCATGGGGAATCGCCACGACTCTAAATGTACGCAGAGACAGAGTAAGACTATGAAGGTAGCGTCAGTCGATGAAGCGTAAAGAATCCCCGTGCGTTTACGCCGGGGAGTATTTCAACTACCTACATCATCCACAGTTTCCGATCGCTGAAAGCTTGCTATTTCCGATTAGGGCGGGCGATCGAAAGTTAGGCACTATATGGCTGATTTCTCACAATCAGCAGCGTCAGTTCGATCGCGAAGACGAACGGTTAATCACCAGTCTGGCAAGCTTCAGCGCCGCTGCTTTGCAAAATATTCATCTGCGTCAGATGGCTGAATTGGCCTTGCAGCAAGAGCAAATGGCGCGGCGAGAAACAGAAGCCATCCGTGAAGCTTTCGCCGAAGCCCTTCCAGGGAATCTCCATCTGCTTGAAAATATTAGCGATCGCCAGCAAGCAGAACTGGTGCTGGTAGAGGAGAAAAGACTGCTGGAACTAACTGCTACCGGGAAACCCCTGGAGGAATGTTTATCGGCTTTGTGTACCTCCGTGTCGAAGTTGAATCCCCAAGTCCGCGCCTGCATCCTACTGGCGGATGCGACGCGACAAACGTTTCACAACTCGATCGCCCCAGATTTTCCCACGGGCTTTAGTCTAGGACTCAAAGATGCGCCCATTAATGAACTGGCGATCGGGACCTGTGGAGAGGCGGTATATCGCGTTGGGCCTATCATCTGTGTCGATATCGCCAAGGACGATAGTTGGTCCCAGCAATGGCGAGACTTATGTGTGGTTCATGGTGTGCTGGCTTGTCACTCCTCGCCTATTGTGGGCTTAGATCATCTGCCACTGGGGTCTTTAATGCTTTGCTTTGGTGAGCCGCGGATGCCGACGGATTGGGAATACCGACTCGCTAACTTTGGGACTCAAATCGCTAGTATTGTCCTGCAGCGCGATCGAGCTAGCGACAGTCTGCGCGAATCTGAAGCAAAATATCGCACGCTGACGGAACTCTCCACCCATCATGTCTGGATGTTGGATGCGACGGGAGAAGTGGTGTACCTGAATCAAACCTTTGTCGATTATTTCGGCAAGTCGCTGAATGAGTTGAAGCGGGAAAACTGGGCGGAAAATGTGCATCACCCTGACGATCATTCTCGCGTCATTCAAGAAATTGCTCGCGCCATGGCCGCTGGCATCAACATCCGTTCCGAACATCGGCTGCGGCGATATGACAATCAGTTTCGCTGGTTTTTGAATGAAGCTACTCCGTTGCGCGATGCCCATGGCCAAATCACACATTGGGTTGGTGCTTCGGTGGATATTCACGACAGCAAACAAGCAGAAGCAGCTTTGCGACAAATGTCCGGCGAACTGGAACGAGAATTGCGCAAATTCGATGCGATCGCATCTTCAGTCCCAGATTTTATTTACACCTTTGATTTGTCAGGAAGATTCACCTATGTCAATCCCCCGTTGCTGCATCTGTGGCAAAAAACAGCGGCTGAAGCTATGGGGAAAAACTTTTTTGAACTGGATTACCCAACCGACTTAGCAACCAAGCTGCAAAATCAAATTCAGCAAGTCATGGAGACCGGCAAACAGCTCAAGGATGAGACTCCCTACACGAGCGGATTTGGGACGCGAGCCTATGAGCACATTTTCGTGCCACTCTTCGACGAAAACGGCGCGGTAGAAGCGGTGGCAGGGGTGACGCGAGACATCACCGATCGCAAACAGGCAGAAGCGGCACTGCGAGTCAGTGAAGAGAAATTTCGCAACATGGCAGACAATGCTCCCTGTATGATCTGGGTTACAGACGAAACGGGCTACTGCACCTATTTGAGCCAAAGCTGGTATGAATTTACAGGACAGACTGAAGCAACGGGTTTGGGATTTGGGTGGTTGAACGCAACACATCCAGACGACCGTCAGTTTACTCAACAGATGTTCATGGCTGCCAACGAGCGTCATGATGTGTTCCGAATCGAGTATCGCTTGCGTGGCTCTGACGGTCGCTATATTTGGGCGATCTATGCCGCTAGTCCCTGGTTTGGACCTGAAGGTGAATTTAAAGGCTACATTGGCTCGGTGATTGATATTGACGATCGCAAACAATCCGAGTCTGCCTTACGCCAATCGGAGGAACGCTATCGAACCCTGTTTGAATCGATTGATGAAGGCTTTTCGGTGATTGAAGTGCTATTTGACCAGAACAATCAGCCGATCGATTACCGCTTTTTGGAAATCAATCCAGCATTCGAGAACCAAACGGGACTACAACAGGCGACTGGTAAAACTGCACGTCAGCTCGTTCCCAATCTAGAAGATCATTGGGTGGAAACCTATGGCAAAATTGCGCTCACAGGCGAATCCATGCGCTTTGAAAATGGCTCTGAAGCGATGAATCGTTGGTTCGATGTTTATGCCTTCCCCATCGGCCAGCCCCAGGAGCGAAAAGTCGCGATTCTGTTCACCGATATTAGCGATCGCAAGCGCATGGAGGTTGAACGGGAACAAGCTAAAAAGGCTTTGCTCTCTAGCGAAGAGCGCATCCGAAATATCTTGGAGAGTATTAGCGATGGATTCTTCGCTCTCGATGAAGATTGGCGGTTTACCTACGTGAATCCCCAGGCAGAATTTTTGCTCGATCGTACCCCGGCTGACTTGCTGGGCAAAAACTTCTGGTTAGAGTTTCCGGGTCTGATTGGTAGTGAGTTTGAGCAGCTTTACTGGGGCGTGATGAAACATCGCGTGAGTGCTTCACTGACTGGGTTTTACCCTGACCAAAATCGCTGGTACGAAGTTCACTGCTATCCTGCGGCCCATGGGATAACTACCTATTTTAGAAATGTGACCGATCGCAAGCAAGTTGAAGAAGAACTACGGCAAAAAAATGCGATTTTAGAAGTGATTAATGAGTCAGCGCCCACCCCCATCTTCGTGAAAGACCGGGAAGGACGGATTATTTATGCTAATCCCGCTACCCTGGAGGTGCTCGGTAAATCTGCTTCGGAGGTGGTTGGCTATCGCGATCGCGATTTCTATCCCTCATCTGATCTGGGGGAAAGGGTTATGGAAAACGATCGACGCATTATGGCATCTGGACAGACAGAAGTGGTTGAAGAGTCTCCTGATGGGATTCGGACTTTTCTGGGGATGAAAGCGCCTTACCGGAATGAGGCCGGAGTTGTGATTGGGTTAATTGGCATCTCCTATGACATTAGCGAACGCAAGCGCATTGAATCTGAACGGGAACAAGTTCTGCAACGGGAACAGAGTGCACGGGAAGCCGCCGAAAATGCTAACCGAATTAAAGATGAGTTTTTGGCTGTGTTGTCTCATGAGTTGCGATCGCCTCTCAACCCGATCCTTGGCTGGGCAAGACTTTTACGCCGTGGCAAGTTGGATGGAGCCAAAAGGGCACAAGCACTAGAGACGATCGAACGCAATGCCCAACTTCAATCCCAGTTAATTGAAGATTTGCTGGATATTTCTCGTATTATGCGTGGCAAATTGACCATGGTGCCGATGCCGGTGAATTTGTCTTTTGTGGTTTCGGCGGCGATCGAAACGGTACGACTAGCAGCAGAAGCTAAGTCGATTCACATTGAAGTCAATGTGGAACCTAACATTAAAAAAGTTTATGGAGATGGGGGGCGATTGCAGCAGGTGGTGTGGAATCTGTTGTCAAATGCGGTTAAATTTACCCCAACAGGAGGAGTGGTGAGAGTCGATCTCACTGAGACTAAGGGCTATGCCCAACTGCAAGTGAGAGATACGGGCAAGGGTATCAACTCGGAGTTTCTCCCCTATGTGTTTGAGCATTTCCGCCAGGAAGATGGAGCTACTACGCGCCAGTTTGGTGGTTTGGGATTGGGATTGGCAATTGCGCGTCAAATTGCGGAACTTCACGGTGGCAGAATTTGGGTGGAGAGTAGGGGGGAGAATCAGGGAGCAACGTTCACTCTGGAATTGCCCATCTTGGACACTGTAAATTTGGCTGAGGAAGTTGCTGACACCACTTTGGCTCCCTCTAAGGACCTTCTCCTGGAAAATCTGGATGTGTTGGTGGTGGAGGATAACCCGGATTCCCGCGATTTTTTGGCTTTTGTGTTGAAGCAAGCGGGAGCAGAAGTGACTGCTGTTGGCTCAGCTATCCAGGCTTTGCAACTGCTTTCTACGGTGTCTTTTGATATTCTGTTGAGTGACATTGGAATGCCAGAGATGGACGGCTACGCGCTGATTGCTGAAGTTCGCCAATCCCTGGGCGATCGAGTTCGGCAGATTCCGGCAATCGCTCTGACTGCTTACGCGGGAGAGCAAGACCAACAAAAAGCCATCGCTTCTGGGTTTCAAAATCACATGGCTAAGCCGATCGATCCCCAAGAGATTGTGGCAGTGGTTGCTCGTATGTGCCGGCGAAATTGAACAAGGTTGTAGGGGTATTCAGAAATTTAGTTGGCTTCTGAATAGTCTCCAAGTTTGAATTTGAATTTTAAGTTTAAACTGTGCTTAATTCCTATTAGCCATATTTTTAACTTCCTTCCCCAAACCGATAACCTCTGCCATAGACTGTGTGAATCAGCACAGATTCGCGAGGGGCTTCTATTTTGCGGCGTAGTAGGCGAATTTGAGCAGCTAATACATTGCTGCTGGGTTTTTCTGCTTCATTCCACAAATATTGGTGGATTTGTTCATGGGTCAGCAATTGACCGGGATGGCGCATTAAATATTCTAACAACTGACATTCTTTTTCGGATAAGTCAATGGTGCGATCGCCCCGATAAGCTAATTGATTGTCGTAGTCTAGTTGCAAATCACCAACTTGTAGCCTTCCCACACCCACATCAGCATCAAAAGTCGGAGGTCGTCGCAATAAGGCCCGGACCCTGGCGAGGAGTTCTCGCAATTCAAAAGGTTTTACGAGATAGTCGTCTGCACCGGCATCCAATCCTTGTACGCGGTCATCTAGGGTATCTTTGGCGGTGAGAAATAGGACTGGTGTATTCCGTCCTTGCGATCGCAATTGTTGACAAATTGCCAATCCTGTTTTCTGAGGCAACATCCAATCCAAAATTAGCAAATCATAATTGCCCTGAATTGCTAAATTTTTGCCCGTTGCGCCATCAAAAGCCACATCAACCCTGTAACCCTCGCGGGTTAAAACTCGACTCAAGGGGTCAGTTAACTCAACTTCATCATCAACTAAAAGAATCCGCATTCTGATTTTAGATTTTAGATTGGAACAATTTGTGCTATTGTAGTCTAGGAAAAAGTCCTTTCCCTCTCTAGGCTCAAGCCGCACTTGTTTCCCACTTACCGAGTATTTTTATGATTACCGTAGCACTTCCCAAAGGTGGACTGTTAGCAGATAGCATTCGACTGTTTAAAGCTGTTGGATTAGACTTCAGTGCTTTTTTGGATTCATCTAACCGCCAGCTTCAAATTTATGACCCTACCGGAACTGCAAAAGCTTTGCTAGTCAGAACCCATGATGTGCCGGTTTATGTGGAATATGGTCAAGCGGATTTGGGGATTTCCGGCTATGATGTTTTGCGGGAAAAACAGCCAAAAGTTGCCAGCTTAATTGATTTAAAATTTGGTGAATGTCGGCTATCTGTGGCAGTGAAAAAATCTAGTTCTTACCGCAGAAGTGTGGACTTACCTCCTCATGGTAGAGTTGCTTCTAAATTCGTAAACTGTGCTAGGGAATATTTTCATAATTTGAATTTGCCAGTCGAAATTGTGCCGCTTTATGGTTCTGTGGAATTGGGACCGATTACGGGAATGTCGGAGGCAATTGTGGATTTGGTGGCGACGGGCAAAACTTTACAGGAAAATGGTTTGGTTGAGATTGATGTTTTGTTTCACAGTACGGCTTATTTGATTGGTCATCCTTTGAGTTACCGTTTGAATTCCGGTGGTGTGAATGAGGTGATTGGCAAAATGAGAGAGCAAGTTTTGGCTGCGGTTTGATTTAGCCGAAGGCGGAAGGCAGAAGGGCGGCGCTTTGCTGGCCCAACTGACTCAACCAGAATTTAACGGGTAAAAAATAGCAGTTGTAGAACTTCTAATTTTTTAAGAATTAGGGTTTTGAGATGCTGGCAATAAACCCAGTTTTTGTTGACATCTTTCTATGTAAAGATTCACCACTGTATCCACAGGGTTTTGGGCTGCTAGTTGCTGGAAATATCCCAAAGCGGCGACATATTTTCCCGCTTGCCACCCTTGAATTCCTTTGTTAAATAGTGCCTGGGTAAGCTGTTTTACCTCACAGTCAGGACTGGAAGAACTCCAAACTTCATAGATGTCAATAGCTTGCTGTTTTCCCCGTGGCGTTACTCTATCTATCCAGCGATAATAATAATTTGTACTGGGCAACTGGCTGTCCATGACTGTTGTCTGAGAACTAGCAAGAATGCTCTCCTGAGCTTTTCCTTCCAATTCGCACTTTAATAGAATATGTTCCTGGGAACCTGAGTGAGAATTGATGGTGTTGACAAATTCTCTGGCATGGAGGAGGGCTTTTTCGCTAACAATAATTGTGCAGCCGTATATTTTAGTGAAGTTTTCTAAGCGAGAAGCTGTATTAACAACATCGCCAATCACCGTAGAATCCATGCGACGATCGGACCCTAAAGTGCCAATCATGCCTATACCTGTATGAATTCCTGTACCGATATTGACTGGAGATGATAAATTGTATTTGTGGCGATCGGCATTAAATTCTTGCAAACTTTTTTGGATGGCTACGGAGGCTTCGATCGCATCTCTAGCGTGAGAATTGGGCCGATCGAAAACTGCCATAATTGCATCGCCTAGGTATTTGTCAATAAAACCTCCGTGGGAACTAATGCAATCACTCATTTTAGTAAATAAAGCATTCAGCCATTCAAATGTTTCGCGTGCTTCTTGAGATTCGGCGATCGCCGTAAAGCCGCGAATGTCGCAAAATAAGATAGTCAACTCTTCTTCTGTGACATTTCCCAACTGAATAGATTCTACTCCTTGAGGGGCAATTCGTTCGAGCAACTGTTCCGGTACAAATAGGTGAAATTTTTCGGAAAGATACTCGTTAGCCTCCCAAGCAGCGGCGATTTGGCGTTTGCTTTGCTCTTTTACCTGCTGGTTGAATTCAGAAGAGACAACTTGCGATCGCATTTGGCTCAACTGCAAAATATTCTCAACCTTGGCCAACAACAAGCGACTGTTAAAAGGTTTGGTTAAATAATCATCTGCCATCATTTCTAACCCTTTGATCCTAGAGGTATCGTCATCAAGGGCTGTTAAAAAAATTATGGGTACTGTTTGCAAAGTCGGATCTTTCCGCAGGCGATCGCATACATCAAAGCCGTTGAGTTCCGGCATCATAATATCGAGTAAAATCAAGTCAGGTCGATGGACTCTGGCCAGGGAAAGTGCTTCGTTGCCAGATACTGCGGAAAAAGTAGTGTATCCTTTCAAGTGCAACAATTCTTCGAGTAAAATCAGATTAGCTGGCTCATCATCAACCAACAGAATATAGGGCGACTTATTTGACATTGAATATGATTGGTAAAGTGTGTCACCGATCGGCAAGACTGATGCCCCTGAAATCTATAAAAATAGCTGAGCTAGGTTCCCTAGCATTCAACTTGAATGTCCATCAGGACTTACGCAATTGTCAATATTTCTCTACTATTGAGTCTAGCCTTTCCCGTAATAAATTGTAATATTTTTTAACTAAGAAAAGAACGGACTGTAGCGATCGCCAAATTCAGATCCAGCGGCTTGCTCAAATAATCACAAGCTCCAGCTTCCAAACAGCGATCGCGATCCCCCGGCATCGCCATTGCAGTTACCGCAATCATCGGCACAGACTTCCACACAGGATCTGCCTTAACTCGTCGCATCAACTCAAAGCCATCAACACCCGGTAACTGAATATCCATCAAAATCAAATCCGGCAGTAACTCCGGGGCGTTAATCGCCACCGCCATCCGATCGAGCATCGACGAACCATCCACAATCATCTCTACCACATAGCCCTCCAATTCCAGCACCTCAGAAATCAACATTTGGTTAAAAGGCTGGTCTTCGACAACCAAAATCCGCTTGCTACCAATCGGTAAAGGCATCGCAGAGGCAGAGCTAAAACCGGAGTCTAGGGAAGAAGCCACAGATATTGCCAACTCTTGACGCATCTCCGTCAAAGGTAGCCAAACGCGGAACCGACTTCCCTGATCGCAACTAGACTGAAAAGAAACAGTCCCCCCGTGCAATTCTGCCAGTCGTTTAGTCAAAGCCAAGCCCAAACCAGTACCTTCGTGGCGCTTAGTCAGAGAAGAATCCACCTGTTGAAAAGGTCGAAACAACAAGTGCCAGCGGTCTTCAGGAATGCCGATACCGGAGTCTTTGACCTCAAAACAAAAATAAGGTGTGCTGGCATTGACAGGAGAACAGTCAGGGCGATAATCGCCGTTAATTTCATTACCGTAGGCCAAACGCCCGCTGAGTTTCACTTTCCCCTGCTCTGGGGTAAATTTGATGGCATTGGAAAGTAAATTAATCACAATTTGTCGCACTCGCCGTTCGTCGAGCAAAACCTTAGTAATGCGGTAGTCCAGTTCCAAAGACAAAGCAATGCGTTTTTTGTCAGCCCGCGGCTGAATCATTTTCAGACAGTCCGTAGCCAGTTCGTGAACGCGAACCGGCTGTAAATTCAGCTCTGTTTTGCCAGCTTCAATTTTAGAAAGGTCGAGAATATCATTGATGAGCTGCAACAAGTGCTGGCCGCTTTTTTCAATCAATTCTACGTACTGGACTTGTCGGTTGCTCAACTGTCCGGCTGTTTGCCGCAGTAGCAAGTCAGAAAAGCCGAGAATGCTGTTGAGAGGTGTCCGCAATTCGTGGGACATCGATGCCAGAAACTCGGATTTCAACTGAGAAGAATATTCTAATTGTTGGTTAACTTGGCGCAAGTCTTCTTGTGCCTGGGCCCGCTCGATGGCGGCTCCCAGAGTCCGACAAGCAGCTTCGAGTACGTCTTGGTGGAGTGGGGTTTGTAGTTTTTTGACGTTGCGGGACTCCAGGGTTAGTACGCCGATAATTGTACCGTCGGTGGCTGCGATCGGGAAAATGCCCAATTGACCGATGCCTGGGTGCCGAAATTGCGGCACTGCATTGGGATGCTTGGCATAATCCTCCACAAACAAAGGTTTACCAGTTGCTACTACTTCCCACAACAAACCGGTGCCGTAGGGAATACCTTTGTCGAGGAGTTCTTGCATACCTGCGGCTACTGGTTCCCCGTAACTAGCCAGAAATTGAGTGGAAACTTGGTTAGAAATTGCTGCGGCTTGTCGTTCGTTTCCCTTGCCGCTAATCACCTTCACATCTCCGAAGGCTGCATTCATGGCTTCTACTAGATAGCTGAGGGCAAATTGACCGATTTCTTGCAAACTTTTCGAGTTTTGCAGTCGTTCAGTTAAACCTAGGAGAAATGTCAAGCGTCTGACTTCGGCGTTTAAGCTAGCTTGAGAGTTGTGGTATATGGTAACGTCTCTAAATGTAAATAGCCGTCCGCCGCTGTGGGTGATAGTCGCACATACTTCTAAACAAACCCCATTGGATTGCTGGAAATAAAATGATAAATTTTCATCTACAGTTTTTTCTAGTGCTTGCTGAAACTGTTCCCATTGCTGAATTGACCAGTAACCCCGATCGACTATTTCGGCAAACAGCAGGTATGACTTGGGCTTGGTTGCCAGCCATTCTGGGGCGATTCCCCAGGTTCCGGCCAATTTTTGGTTAAACAAAACTAAGCTGTCAGAGGAGTCGAACAGAGCGATCGCATTGTCTACTTGGTTGAGAATCAATTCTTGGTCTGCCCTCAACTGCTGTAAGTCTCTCTCCATTTTTTCTGTGTTGGTAGCTCTTAGTTTTGTGGTCATATTTTTTTAAGAAACTGGAAAAAAGTATTTTAAAATTATTTATTTAATTTGACATACTTTGATGATTTTTGACAGTGAGGGCGATCGATCTAGTTTGTGATCTTAGACACTGGCTTTGATTGATTAAATATCCACCACCAACCCAAATAATAACCCGGTTTTTTCGGGAAACCGGGTCGTTCAGTGTGCTTTTTTTTACTGAAACATTCATCCACATTCAGAGCGATCGCACTTAATGTTTATGAGGCTTTTTCGGAAAAGGAATGTCTAAATTTTCATGAAAAACAAGCTGAGTTTTATACGTCAAGCGGCGGTTAACTTGTTTGATAATTGTTTCCAGAATTCCTTCACCGGTTTTTTTTATTAACGATTCCGACATCGAACGAATAAATTTCGGAAAGGAAACTCCCACAGCTAAATCCAGCTTCCACCCAGCAATGGTAATCAGAGGCGGTAATTGAGAGCGATCGGCACCTTGCCAATTTTTGGCAAACTCCTCCGCAGATACTTCCACCAAATTCATAGCGGAGCAAAAATTAACTTCATATCCCGGTGGCGTATAATTCGGAATCGGAATTGTTTTAATCAAATAAGTGCCTCGCGCATCAGGCGGTAGTAATTCTAAACCAATTCTCGCTTCCACGCGGTAGCCGAAAGCACCAAAACGCCCGATTAATAAATCATAACCATTTTCTCCGATCGGCTCAGCCTTCATGGGCAAAGCACACTGAGAAAACCAACTCTTATGGTTGTTCAAATGCTGCGCCACCGTAGCAGCATCAGCATACATCTCCATGCTGTCTTCAAAATGTGTACTAAACCAAATCAGCTCTGCTTCCTCGGCGACATCTGCACCTCCACTCGACGGTAGCTGGAAACTCCCTTCTGGGTAGCAAATTTCCTCAGAAGTCTCAACGGTTGGATATTCAGTGGAATCCTGCTTCATGGTTTGCTCTCCTGTTATAGACGATGCCGATCGATCGGGGGGATGTGGCAAGTTCGGAAACTCCCTACAATTAATAAATTGATAGTTGCTCATAGCAACAAAATTGACCCTTGTTCAGCATAACTCGACTTATGAAAGCATTTGTAGCAGGAGCCACAGGTCAAACAGGCCGCCGAATTGTCACAGAATTGGTAAAGCGCGGGATTCCGGTACGTGCTCTAGTCCGTAATTTAGAGACAGCTAGGCAAATTTTACCCCCGGAAGCTGAGTTAGTCACGGGAGATGTATTAAATGCAACTTCTCTTGCCGATGCCATCGGTGATAGTACGGTATTGCTGTGCGCCACGGGTGCAGCCCCTGGTTTTGACCCCACATTGCCCTATCGGGTGGATTTTGAGGGAACCAAAAATTTGGTGGATGCAGCTAAGGCTAAGGGAATAGAGCATTTTGTGCTGGTGACATCTCTGTGCGTCTCAAACTTTTTTCACCCCCTGAATTTGTTTTGGCTGATTCTGGTGTGGAAAAAGCAAGCTGAGGATTATTTGCAAAAAAGTGGCTTGACTTTTACCATTGTCCGACCGGGTGGTCTCAAAAATGAGGATAATTCTGATGCGATCGTCATGGAGTCAGCGGACAAACTATCAGATGGTAGCATTCCCCGCACTAAGGTAGCTCAAGTGTGCGTGGAAGCCCTATTTGAGCCGGCTTCTCGCAATAAGCTAGTGGAGATTGTGGCGAAGTCGGAGGCTCCCCAAAAGAGTTTCGAGCAGTTATTTGCCAGTGTGATGTAAAACGAGTTGGCGATCGGAGTCCTGATTTATTAAAGCAGTCGGGACTCTGGTGTGCTGAGGGGGAGGAGTCGATGGTTATGTGAACTACCAGTCATAGTTTTGCCACTGTTGTTAACCACCGAAACTTTCACCATCTGAGCGAAAACGCTAGATGCTGCCAGCGCCACCAGTGGCAAAGACAACCCAGCAGCGATCGTTAATTTGCTTAACAACTTGTTAACCATGGAGCCATCTACCTCAAGTTACGTATTTATACAAGCTTAGCTGTAGAAGCGAGCACAGACAAGTCAAATATATTGGTATTGCTTATGATATTTTGAAACAGTGATACGTTTCTAAATAGCCATGCTTACCGCCGGAATTGTCGGACTGCCTAATGTTGGCAAATCTACTTTGTTTAATGCCCTGGTTGCTAATGCCAAGGCGACTGCTGCTAATTTTCCTTTCTGTACGATCGAGCCAAATACGGGTATCGTGGCAGTGCCAGACGAACGGTTGAAGGTGCTGAGCGATATTTGCAATTCCGCGCAAACAGTGCCGACGCGGATGGAGTTTGTGGATATTGCAGGTTTGGTGAAGGGGGCGAGTCAGGGGGAAGGATTGGGAAATCAATTTTTGTCTCATATTCGGGCTGTAGATGCGATCGCCCATGTTGTCCGCTGTTTTGACAATGATGATATCATTCACGTTGCGGGTTCTGTCGATCCCCTCCGAGATATTGACATTATAAATCTCGAATTAATTCTCGCAGATTTAGCTCAAATTGAACGCAGGCTCGATCGCACTCGTAAGCTAGCCCGCAACAATAAAGAAGCTCAGGCAGAAGTAGACATCCTAGAAAAATTGGTCGCAGTTTTGAATGCGGGTAAACCAGCACGACAGTACAGTTTCACCCAGGAGGAAGCTGAGTTAGTCAAAGGTTTGGAATTACTAACCAATAAACCCATTATCTATGCTGCCAACGTATCTGAGGATGATTTGGCCACAGGAAATAGCTATGTGGAACAGGTGCGGGCAGTAGCAGCAGCAGAAAATGCTAAGGTTGTTATAGTTTCGGCACAAGTTGAGTCAGAATTGGTGGAGTTATCCGAGGAAGAACGCACAGATTTCCTAGAATCTCTGGGGGTGAAAGAAGGTGGCTTAAAATCTCTGATTCGAGCTACTTACGAATTGTTAGGTTTGCGGACTTATTTTACTAGCGGGCCAAAAGAAACTCGTGCTTGGACGATTATCGCCGGAATGTTGGCACCGCAAGCTGCGGGGGTAATTCACTCCGATTTTGAGCGCGGTTTCATCCGGGCTGAAACTGTGGCCTATCAAGATTTAGTTACCACGGGTGGGATGAATGCGGCTAAGGAAAAAGGCCTGGTTCGCAGTGAAGGTAAAGAGTATGTTGTACAAGAGGGGGATGTGCTGTTGTTCCGATTTAATGTTTAGCTTTCTCAGGGAGATTGGCACATGAATATTGTTTCGCTGGCAATTGCTTGGTTGGTAACATCGGTGAGCTTTTTTATTATTTCCAAGTTGCCAATTGGGGTAGATATTGACACTTTTGGAAAAGCGATGATTTCGGCAGCGGTTTTTGGATTGCTGAATGTTCTAGTTCAACCGTTAGTGACTGGCTTAACCTTACCATTAATCTGGCTGACATTCGGTTTGTTTATGGTTGTTGTCAACGCCATTATCTTTGGATTGGCAGCTTGGCTAGTAGATGGATTCCGCTTACGACATGGTATTTGGAGTGCTTTAATTGGGGCTATGGCTCTTGGTTTTGTCAACTCTTTTCTCTTTAAGATATTGGGACCAATGCTTAATAGGTAATTACAAGTAAGTTAGGGGAATTTATTTATCACTGGTTTCTAGGCAGAGCCTAGGAATCAGTCCCCATAGGCTCTGTCTCTTTTTTATAGCAGAAAAATTGGAGGCAGAGCCTCCAGATATGTGTTACTAGGCAGAGCCTAGTAACGAGTATAAAAACATATTTATTAGCTAATTATCAGGCTCAAAACCCTCTCTATTCCTCCTGTTTTGAACTGGCCAATCTATATTTTCACCGCCTATAATTAGCTCTTCTACCGTCACAAATTCTTTGCTAAGTTGCTGGAAAACATTAATCAAAACATCGAGGGCGATCGCATCGCTAGTCCCCAAATCAAACCAACAACGAGCCCAAACTCCCTCGTACTCCATCTCTCCCATATTGTGCATCAAAGCCATCATGCTCCCATCGGCAAGATTAACATCGTAATCCATATCATTGATATCTAACCCCTCATCTTGCACTTGCAGGTTTTCCGCATTAAATCCTCCTAGTTTTCCTAAGAAAAACCAAGAATCAAACACCTCTTCAACGTACTGTTTTTCACCATTGGAAGGCACATTGCTAAACTTCAGCCAAATCCACAAGTCAAAGGGATTAAATTCGCGAAACTGTACTTTCATCAAGTTTTATCTTTTGTTATTTGACAACCGCGAAGACGGTTAGGACATTCTCAATCGCTCAAATGCAGTAATACCAATTTTTTATGAGACTGCATAGAATCCGATCCCCCCTAACCCCCCTTAATAAGGGGGGGACAAGATTCCGATCTTTCGTCCCCCTTCCCCCATCTCCCATCCCCCCTTGGGGGGGGCAGGGGGGGGTGGGGGGCTAGGGGGAGGTGGGGATACGAGGGGGATCGAGATATATCCAACGACCCATTAAATTGGTATAACTGCATTCCCACATCAATCTTTTTACTTCTTCCTGATTTGTACCCTGAGCGAAGTCAAAGGGTCAAAGGGCTCTCTTCCTTTTGTTTATAATGGTGGTAAGGCCGCCGGTCCCCAGATACCGTCTGCATCTCGAATTTTATCGCGCATTGGGTCGCAGTCACGAGTTTTATTGTCGAGACGGTTGCGGGTTCTGCACTGCTGAAAGAAAATTTCAGCAACTAAACTTCTCGGTAATTGATCGGATTTTGCCAAGGAAGCATCAAAGTTTTTGCGAGCTTCTTCTAGTAAAGTTTTATTATATTCTTTGCCATCTTTACCCTTTGCCTGAGTAAATAAGATTTGGGCTTTTAGATAAAGAATTTCGGGATTTTGGGGTGTTTCTGCCAGTGCTTTGTTGGCAAATTCTAGGGCTGAGTCGTATTTTTTTAGGTCTCGATAGCCTACGGACATTCCCCGATAGGCTAAGTAGCGGGGAGAGGCTTTTTGTTCTAGTCTTTGAATGGCGTCGCTGGCGTTGGAAAAGGGCAGGTTGGTGGCTAGCATTAAATCCATGTAGCCTTTGATTAAGTTGAGTTCTGGGTCGTTGGGAGCTATTTTTTCGGCGGCATCTAGATATTGAAATACGACTCGCAGTTTGTTGAGTGCTTGGGGTGCGCCTTTGGCTGTTCCTTCTTTGGCTATGACATTTGCTCCTTCTAGAAAGTGACCTGCTGCGGTGTAAATGTTGCCACGTAGGGGATTTGTTTTACTCAGTTGTTCGCCGATTTCGCGGGTTTTTTGCGCGTAGGAATTCATCGAGTTTAAGTCTTGCTCGATGTAGGATAATGAGGCTGCCATTGCATAGGCTAGTGGCTCGTTTGGTTCGGAGGATAGTGCTTGTTGAACTTGAGCTTTTGCTGTTTTGTAGTTTCCTTGCTGAAACATTGTTTTGAAGGCGGTTTCGGTTTTGGGTCCGATCGCCTGTGGGTATGTCGAGCGAAACGGATCGCCCGCTAATGCTGAGTTGATGCACATACTCAAGGCGATCGCCATACTGGCCATCGTCCCCACTGTCTGTTTATTTCTGCTAATTTGTTTGCCAAGGGACGCTAAAATGGTTTTCATCATCGTCAATTCTGTGAAGGCAATAAATTTTCACTGGGAATCGGAAAGTTAAAATTTCAGACTTCGGGGCCGCGACTCAAAAAATGATACGATGGTCTTGATTTTTGCGGGCTATTGCCCTATAATTTAATAATGGGAATATGAGCATTTATAAAAAAATTGTACATACTTCCATTATTAAAATATACCATAAAGCAATTTGAAAATCAAGCGCCCAAGTTCAAAAAAAACGGCCGATTTTTGTAAAGATTTATGTAAAATCATGGTGAGCGATCGGCACAAGCCAGAAAAAGCCTTAATTATTAATAGCACAACCAAGAAGTTAACTAAAGAGCGAACAAATATTTTCTTCCCTCTTCCCTCTTCCTTCTTCCTTCTTCCTTCTTCCTTCTCCCCATGCTATATCTAAAAAACCTAGTCTATCATCCTACAGCCTGTCCGAATCCTATTCTCAAAAACATCAATTTAGAACTACCATCCCAGCAAATGGGGCTGATAGTCGGCCGCAGCGGTTCAGGCAAAAGTACCTTCTTAGAAATATTAGCAGGTTTAGCAGAAAAAACTAGCGGTGACATCCGCTGGCGCGAACAAGAATTAACTCCCGAACACTTGCAACAGTTAGGAGGTTTAGTATTTCAATTTCCCGAAAGACATTTTTGCGGAGGCACAATTTTAGAAGAATTGCGCTTGGGACACCCAGAATTGGGACAAGAACAAATCAACAAAGCCATGGGTGAAGTGGGACTCGGACATTTGCCACTGAGCACTTCTCCCCATGCTTTGAGTGGAGGACAACAGCGACGGGTGGCGCTGGCGGTACAGCTAATTCGCCAGCCGCATTTGCTGCTTTTGGACGAACCGACGGCGGGTTTGGATTGGTCGATGCGCCGACAGTTGGTAAGCTTGCTGAGTAAGTTAAAAAATCACTGGACATTGTTGATTGTTACTCACGATGCTAGCGATTTATTGAGTGTTGCAGATAAATTTTGGACTTTAGAACGGGGGGATTTGCAGGAAGTAGATCGGGCTAAATTAGAAGCTAAAGAAACCAGCTTTGTTAGTCATTAGTCATTAGTCATTAGTCATTAGTCATTAGTCATTAGTCATTAGTCATCGGTCATTAGTTGAGAGTAGGTCAAGAAAAAGTAGGGATAAAAGATGAATCAGATTACAATTCCCGTGCTACCGGAAATGAATCAGTTGTGGCAGGAATCCATGAATTGGGTTCCGAATGACTCACAACAGCAACATTTTCAGCGACTTTACCAATTAATTCTTGAGGGTAATCGCTCTTTAAATTTAACTCGAATTACTGAGCCGATCGAGTTTTGGGAAAAACATTTGTGGGATTCTTTGCGGGGCATTGCGAAGCTGCTACCAGTTAATGATAATTTAGGGGAAATTCGCGAATTTCCTCCACAGTCGCTGCTCAAAGCCATCGATATCGGGACTGGGGGAGGTTTTCCAGGGTTGCCTGTGGCGATCGCACTTCCCACTTTATCAGTTACTTTGCTTGATTCTACCCGCAAAAAAATTGATTTTCTGGACACAGTTTTACCATCATTAGCAGTAAAAAATGCTGCGACTTTGCTGGGGAGATCCGATGAAGTTTGGCGGCAACCACCTCACAAAGCAGCTTACAATCTGGCGTTTCTGCGAGCAGTGGGAGCCGCCTCTGTTTGTGGTAAATATGCCCTGCCTTTCCTCAAAAATGGCGGTTTAGCTGTGCTTTATCGAGGTAATTGGACGGCGGAAGAAGAGACAGAGTTGCAAAGTGCGATCGAACCTTTAGGCGGCACAGTTGAGTCAGTCGAAGCATTCACAACTCCCGTGAGTCATAGTGTGCGACACTGCGTTTATTTGCGGAAACTTGTATAAGTTTGTAGTGAGGACTTCAGTCCTATAGCAATCCTAAATCATTTGTGAATTTCTTACTCCCGGACCTTAATAAGGGGAGGGTTGGGGTGGGGTAAAAAACTTTACGACTCATTTAGGACTGCTATAGCAATCCTAAATCATTTGTGAAT
>NZ_JBGJZU010000109.1:0-17775 GCF_041354475.1 Microcoleus sp. | reverse complement strand
CAACTGACAACTGCCAACTGACAACTGACAACTGACAACTGCCAACTGACAACTGCCAACTGACAACTGCCAACTGACAACTGCCAACTGACAACTGACAACTGACAATTTATGACATTAACTGTGCGCGTAGTTGCCCCAGACAAAACTGTTTGGGATTCCAATGCTGAAGAAGTAATTCTGCCGAGCACTACAGGCCAATTGGGTATTTTAAGCGGTCACGCTCCGATGTTGACTGCTTTGGATACCGGTGTGATGCGCGTCCGTCCTGGTAAGGAGTGGGTGTCTATTGCTCTGATGGGTGGCTTTGCAGAAATCCAAGAAAATCGAGTGACGGTTCTGGTCAATGGCGCCGAAAAAGGTGACAAAATTGATAAAGAAACTGCTCGTACTGCCTACACTCAAGCAGAAGCTCGTTTGGAAAAGTCCGCTAATGGCACTCTCCAAGAGCAAATTCAAGCTAAGCAAGCAATTAAACGTGCGCGAGCTCGTTTTCAGGCTGCTGGTGGCACGCTCTAGGACTAAGAATGATATGGAGGACACGGCAGTGCCGTTTCCTTACGCCAGATTAATTGTAGAGGACACGGCAGTGCCCATTGGTGTCAACTTAAGGTAGAACCAATAGTCCGGCAGGGGTTTAAACCCCTGCCTCAAAGCGCAAGTCCTCTCAAAGAGGACTGAAGAACTCTTTAGTCCTCTTTGAGAGGACTTTAGCTATTAGACAGGGGTTTAAACCCCTGTCGGACTCGCGGGATGACCAATGAACTTGGCGGGCTGACAGCTTAAGTTGACACCTATGGGCAGTGCCGTTTCCCTACGCCAGATTAATTGTAAGGACACAACATTGTTGTGTCCCTACGCCAGATTAATTGTAAGGAGACAACATTGTTGTGTCCTGAATATTTTGTTAAATCCCAACTTCCGACAATAGAGATTGCATTGTTTCCCAAGATAGCCCTTGCTGAAGATAGCGGGGGTTATTGGGATTGTAGGGTCCTGCAAGGCGATCGACACTGATAATTTTGGCTCCCTCCGGTAACACTGGTATATCTGGATCGAAGGCAGTCGATCGCACTAGGGAACTAGAAAAACCTTTAAAAATAGAAATTTCATCTAACTCGCCCTCACTTTCAACCTTCACGATTAAAACTTCTTGAGGGCGTTTTACTGTGTATTGTTCCAGGCGGCGAGCGATCGAATCAGTCATCCTAAATATCACTTTATTAACAATAATAATCTAGCATGATTTAGCCGTTGATTGCCCAAGGGTTGTGGGGAATTTATTAAGAAAATTAGACATTTTTTCATAATTTAATCAGAGCCAGTAGCATGAAATGGTCATCCGAAATATTTAACGTTTTATCCGGTTTTACCTAGATTGTCTCAGTCATAATACATTCAGGGTTAATAATTGGGACTCCCAATTTTATCAAGGGGCTCAAGACTTGTCATCCCATCCCTGATTTTGACCCCAAACGTGAATAGACTGTGGAGGGTTATTAGACTTCGAGGTGAAACCGAGACAATCTACCTACTTTGGGACGCTTTCCAGGTAGGTGCGAGGACTGTCCAGTTTGCCAAGGGTACTCAACTCAGGACTTCGATCGCCCAAAATTCAACTTATAATTACTTTAAAAACAAAACACTTAACAGGGGTGTAGATTCCAGCCGATCGCCCAACTAACTATTCTAAGATAAGTGATTGCTATGTCAACTTTTTTTCTAAAAAATTTAGCTGCTCAACTTTCAGGAAAAGTTAATTTACGAACAGTGGTCATAGTACCCTTTGTGTTGCAAGTATTTGCAGCCGTGGGACTGGTGGGATATTTATCATTTAAAAACGGCCAAAGGTCAGTAAATGACCTGGCTGGTCAATTGATGAGCGAAGTCAGCAATCGCATTGAACAAAATTTAAAAACCTATCTAGAAACTCCTCACCAGATTAATCAAAGCAAACAAGATGCTGTGACATTGGGTTTTGTGAACATGAAAGACTTGTCAGCTTGGGAGAAATATCTGTGGAGACAAGTGCAACTATACCCTTACATTAATTTTACGTCGCTGGGCAATAAAAATGGAGAGTATCGCACGGGAGAAAAGATGTCCGATGGCACATTATTGATTAACGCATCAGGCCCCTCCACAGGTTTTGACTTTCATTCCTACCATACCAACGATAAAGGCGATCGGACCACAGTAGCAGCCGTTGTCAAAAATTTTGATATCCGACAACACCCTTCTTATACCTTAGCCGCCTTAGAAGGTAAAGCCACTTGGAGTTCTGTCTACGTATCCTTCCTGGAACCAACATTAATCCTCAGTGCCCTCAAACCAGTCTACAACAGCCAAAAACAGCTAGAAGGGGTCTTAGTTACAGCCTTGCGTCTCGATGCCATAGGTCAATTTTTAAATGGCCTCAAAATAGGCAAATCAGGTCAGACATTTATTGTGGACAAAAACGGTATACTCCTTGCAACTTCGACCTCCGAAAAACCTTTTCGGACTAAAAATAATCAAAAAGAACTGTTTAAAGTTAACGAAAGTAGCGATGCTGTAACTCAAGCAACAGCTAAATATTTAGCAACTAAATTTGAAGACTTGCACCAAATTGAAAATTCCCAGCAAATCAATTTTGCAATCAACGGGAAACAGCAATTTTTAAAAGTTCTGCCATTTAAAGACGGCAAAGGTTTAGATTGGTTAATTGTGGTCGTTGTTCCCGAAGCCGACTTTATGGCACAGATTGATGCCAACACCCGCACTACAGTGCTGCTATGTCTAGCTGCTTTGGCGATGGCAACAGTGGTGGGAATTTGGACATCCCGCTGGATTGTCAAACCTATTCTCGAACTGAAAGACGCAGCCACAGCTTTATCTGAAGGACAATTTGACAGGACTGTAAAACTCGATAGAAGCGACGAATTAGGCATACTTGCCACAGCTTTTAATAGTATGGCTGCACAACTGCAAGCATCTTTTACCGCTTTAGAAACTAAAAATAGCGAATTGCAGCGACTGGACAAACTCAAAGACGAATTCTTAGCCAATACTTCCCACGAACTCCGCACTCCCCTCAACGGGATTATTGGTATTGCAGAATCTTTAATAGACGGGGCTACCGGAACGCTGCCAGAAAAAACTAATATGAACTTAGCTTTGATTTCATCGTCTGGCAAAAGACTGTCATCTTTAATTAACGATATTCTTGACTTTTCTCAACTCAAACACAAAACTCTCGACCTGCAAATTAAACCAGTCGGCATCAGGGAAATTGTATACATAATTCTGACTTTATCTAAGCCCTCGGTAGGCAACAAAAATTTACTGTTAATCAATTCCATCAGTCCAGAATTGCCACCAGTGGCCGCCGATGAAAATCGTTTAGAACAAATACTTTACAATTTAATTGGTAATGCGATTAAATTTACCGAAAGTGGGAATGTAGAAATTTCGGCAGAATTGTTAAGGAACAATGAAAAATCCTCAATACCTAGTTCCCAAGTAGCGATTACTGTATCCGACACGGGGATTGGCATCGCCGAGGAAAAATTAGAGCGAATTTTTGAATCCTTTGAACAAGCTGACGGTTCCACTGCTAGAGAATTTGGTGGCACGGGTTTAGGTTTGGCTGTGGTGAAGCAATTAGTTGAATTGCACGGAGGTCAAATTCGGGTATCTTCAACTGTAGGAGTTGGTTCTCAATTTACCTTTACTTTGCCAGTCTCTGAAAGTCAACCAGAAGCTAGCAGCAGGTATCCCCTTCTGGCTCAGGAGGGCGATCGCAATTTAATCAATCATCAGGTTACAGCCGAATTACCGATGATACATTCTCAGTCAGTAGCCAATCAAGAACAGCTCCAAACTGATAAAATTAAAATCTTGATTGTCGATGATGAGCCGATTAATATCCAGGTGTTAATCAACAGTCTTTCTATCGAAAATTATGCGATTACTCAAGCTAGCAATGGGCTGGAAGCCTTAAGTTTGATCGAAAATGGATTTAAGCCTGACTTAATGTTACTTGATGTCATGATGCCCCGGATGACTGGTTATGAAGTGTGTCGAGAAGTTCGTAAAATATACTCGCCTTTGGAATTACCGATTTTGATGTTGACTGCAAAAAATCAAACCTCAGATTTGGTAGAAGCTTTCAACTTAGAAGCTAATGATTATGTAACTAAACCTTTTATCAAAAAGGAATTGTTGGCAAGAATTAATACTCAAATTCGTTTGGCAAAATTGAATGCAGCCTACGGCAGATTTGTGCCTCACGATTTTTTGAATTTGCTTGAAAAGCCTAGTATTATTGAAGTTAGATTAGGGGAAAATAAAGAAAGAAAGATGACTGTTTTGTTTGCTGATATTCGCTCATTTACGGTGCTGTCAGAACAAATGACACCTACAGAAAATTTTGCTTTTATTAATAACTATCTAGGCAGAGTTAGCCCAGCAATTAGAAAAAATAATGGGTTTATTGACAAATATATTGGGGATGCAGTTATGGCACTGTTTCCTACTTTTCCTGATGATGGGGTTCGAGCAGCCATTGAGATGCAGAAAGAAGTAAATATTTATAACCAACAGCGACAAGAAAGTGGCTTGGCTCCTATTTCCATCGGTATTGGTTTACACGTCGGTAATTTAATGTTGGGCACAATTGGTGAGCGAGAACGGATGGAAAGTACAGTGATTGCTGATGCGGTGAATCTGGCTTCTCGTTTGGAAGGGTTGACTAAGGTTTATGGTGCTGGAATTTTAGTTAGCGATGCTGTTATCAATGGTTTGAGCGATCGCGAACAATATAAGTACCGATTTGTCGATCGAGTCACCGTGAAAGGGAAAACAACTGCTGTGTCGGTGTTTGAGATTTACGATACAGAAACAGAACAGACTATTGCACTCAAACAGCAAACTGCGGAGGTTTTTCAACAAGGTTTAGATTTGTACTATCAACAAAAATTTGTTTCTGCACAAAAGACTTTTCAGAATATTTTACAAATTAATCCTGAAGATAAGGTAGCAATGCTCTATTTCAAACGAGCTCGTAAGTATCGAATGTACGGAGCACCGGATGGCTGGGTAGGGGTGGAAGCTTTGACTGAAAAATAGGGAATAGGGATTGAGGATTGGGGATTTGGAATCAACAGTTAACAGTCAACTGTCAACTGTCAAAAATTTGGTGTCACCCAAATCGATATCGGTCCTAATTAATTTACTGACCCGTAGCCGATCGCCCTTGTTTGCCCAGTCTGATTAACACAAAATAGGATAAGTAAACTACATAAATTGCTAAACCTATCATCGCTAAAAACCCCAAAAATTGAGGGTTAGTGTGAGGGTGAAACATCTGTTTGTACAGCCAAGGTGGGTCAAGCCAAATGCGGCAAAATGGTTCCTCAATGATTTGACTTTGAGATTGGAAGGCGCAAGTTAAGAAGGGAATTTGAGCGATCGCACCCAATCCGCTGTAAACAGTAATCGCCCATCGCCAAGCAGTAAAAGCCAGTTTCAGAGGCGACTGGGGTCGATCGGCAATTTCTTCGTTCAAATCCGCCCAAAACCACAAACTAGCAGGAATCAAAGCCCTGGCGATCGCCGACGACACAAAGCCCACAGGCAGGGCTGCGATCATTAGGTAAAGTGTAATTGCTAGCAAACTCGCCACTCGCCAATAGATAATCGACAAACGGACGATCGCCTCAGATGAAGCAAAAACAGCCCAAATCAGCACTACCAGCGGGATCGAAACCGTTAATAACACAGACAACCGATAATCCATCCAGACTAGCGGTTGAAACCAAGGTCCGGTCGCTGCCAATAAAAGACTTAACATCTTTGGGAAAATATACTCACTTATTTGTGGAAAATCTTACTACAAAAAAGCCAAAAAATCAGCAACTGGGACATCTTGTCATGTTCCTGTTGCTGCTTCACTTTTGGCAGATCTAGGCTGCGTAGTGCGAACTACCAGACGCATTGTGACTACCTGTGTTTTTGCGATCGAGCTAAAGAAAAGGATAGAGGGCAAATTTCGCCCTCACCTTTTGCTTCAATCTCTAAATTGCAGGTTTATTCCTCGTAGATGCGGCACTCAGCAGCGTCAGGATTGTTGTCGCAATATTGTTCAAAGGAATTCTTAGGTTTAACTTGCTTTTGGTGAGAGGCTTCTGCTTGAAGTTCTTCAACTGCGTCCCAGGCGGCCGCACACTCGCCAGACGTGCTGCCACTTACGTCGCAGACTGCACGAGCGTTTACGAGTTCTTCTTCAATTTTTTCTTGGATGTTGCCCGCGGGTGTTGTTGTCATATTCACCTATATCATCAATAGAGGAAAGGTTTTTGTTGCTCTATAGAACCTATCGATAACTGTCTGTGTTACAGTTGAGGGTCTACTTATTGCCGGTACCCAGAGGGAACATTCCTTCTAAGACCCAAGCGTTACTTCAGGTCGAGCTTACCTGACTTTTGATCAAAACATTACATGGAATTGTCGTGTCAAACTGTATAGAGCTTGATCTTTTAAGATTTGGGCGATCGCACAGTGGACAGCCAACTGATTTATCCCATGCCAATGTTAAGTTATCTTAACACAAGCATGGCTTTGTGGACAAAATCGATCGCGCAGCAGCAGAGTCCTGGGGAAGCGGATGCAGGTTAACCTAATCTAAAAGATAGTTTTATACAGAAGTTGT
The DNA here is from genome assembly GCF_041354475.1 of Microcoleus sp. Lineage (NCBI taxonomy): Bacteria > Bacillati > Cyanobacteriota > Cyanophyceae > Oscillatoriales > Microcoleaceae > Microcoleus > Microcoleus sp. The sequence continues at coordinate 11,084 of NZ_JBGJZU010000109.1, read as the reverse complement.
GCCAGATGTACACCCAAAACGAAATGCAGTGGGTCAGCGCTTTATCCACCCGTCCCTCTTTAGAATCTGCCCTCAAAGAAGTTATAGAACAAGCCGATCGACTCTTAGAAGGCCCAGCAGATTTGGGGCTGATCTTTATCTCCTCTGCCTTTGCCAGCGAATATTCTCGGTTGATGCCTTTACTCCAAGAATTACTGCCGATTCCTGCTGTAATTGGCTGTGGTGGGGGAGGGGTAATTGGCACTGGTCTAGACGGTTTTACGGAAGAAATAGAGGGTTCTCCAGCAGTGAGTTTGAGTCTGGCACGCTTGCCAGGAGTGAAAGTTAGAACTTTTCACGTCGCAGCCGAACAAATGCCGGACTTAGATAGTCCTCCCCATACTTGGGTGGATCTGTTGGGTGTGCCGGCCCAGGAGGAACCGCAGTTTATCATCTTAGGCGATCCGTTTTCGTCAAAAATTAACGATTTGCTGCAAGGGCTAGATTATGCCTATCCGGGCGCGCCGAAGGTAGGGGGACTGGCTGGTGGGGACGGTACTAGGGGTGTGGCGCTGTTCTGCAACTATCGGCTTTACCGAGAAGGGACGGTTGGGGTGGCTTTGAGTGGGAATATAGTTTTGGAAACGATCGTGGCTCAAGGCTGTAGGCCGATCGGGCGTCCCTATCGGGTGACGGAAGGGGAACGCAATATTTTACTCAAACTGGAAGAACAAACCAACGATACAGGCTTCGGGGGGACGGAGCGATCGCCCTTAGAAGCTTTGCGAGAGTTGGTGCAAACTTTGAGTGAGGAAGACAGAGAGTTAGCTCAACACTCGCTGTTTGTGGGGGTAGTCAGCGATGAATTCAAGCTGGTACTAGAGCCTGGAGATTTTTTAATCCGAAATTTGTTGGGAGTAGACCCCAAAGTGGGAGCTATTGCGATCGGCGATCGAGTCCGTCTCGGACAGCGCATCCAATTTCACCTGCGGGATGCCCGCACCTCCGCAGAAGACCTAGAAATGCTGCTCGATCGGTATCAGCGATCGGCCGAGTACAACGGTACATCCAGTGCAGGCGCTTTGATGTTCTCTTGCCTAGGGCGCGGTGAAGGGCTGTATGGCGAACCCAACTTTGACTCGCGACTATTCGGCCGATACCTCAACCACATTCCCCTGAGTGGCTTTTTCTGCAACGGTGAAATTGGCCCCGTCGGCGGGAGCACTTTTCTGCACGGCTACACTTCCGTATTTGGGATTTGCCGTCAAAATTGGTAATTTGTTGACGGTTGACTGTTGTCAGTTGACTGTTGTCAGTTGACTGTTGTCAGTTGACTGTTGTCAGTTGACTACGCTCTGGGGGCGCTAACCCTTACCCTGAGCGTAGTCGAAGAGCAGAGCGCCGATAACAAATAACCAATAACTAAGTAGAAGGAAGAAGGAAGAAGTCACCCCCCCCTGCCCCCCCCAAGGGGGGAAATTCAGGAAGAAGGAAGAAGACTTATGCAGTTAGCTTTTCGGTCATCCGTATTTTACGTTTAATTAAGTGGATTTACTTAATAACGAATTCCCCATTCCCAAAAAGAAAAAGCAGCAGTCATCTGCCGCTTTTTCTTTTAACTAGATCTCTGGAAACCTTAGAAGCTAAAGGTTGTCCGCAGGACTCCTACCCAGATATTGTCATTTTTGTTGTTGTGTTCGGGATTCAGAATCACGTAAACACCAGGTGTGACTGAAATAAAGTCATTGACTTGGAAGCGATAGAAACCCTCTAGGTGATAAGAGGTGTCTTTATCTTCTTGTCGGCGGCGATTTGTGCCTAGGAAAGTGCTGTCCGTAACTTTCGGTGGCATACCAAACACGAAACCTAGGAGATTGCCCTTCTTACCAAAATCAGGGAAAGACAAGTTCACAGCATAGTTGAGCAGGGTAGCTTCTCGGTTTCTGTTAAGAACATTGACAGCCTTGTGGTCATTTTCTTGTTCAGCCTTGGTGTAACCAATCCAGCCACCAAGCTGGAAGCGGCTGCTTGGTTTGATGTTAGCTTGCAAACCAAAGTTATTGGATACAGTGGCTGATTGACCGAAGGGGCGGTTCGCCAAGGAACTGCCGGTGCTACTGGTGACACCGACATTACCAGAGCGATCGTATTTGCGGTTGTAACTCAGACCCAAGTCTACAACTTTGCCCAAAGAAAAGTTTAGCTGAGCCACAGCGCTGAAAGAACCGTCAAAAACGCCCCTGCCGTTTGCGGGGTTTGGTGCGTCGCCGTCGGAAGCAAGATAACCTACTGTGGCTTTGGCAGCGCCGAAAGTGTAATTTACAGCAGCACCAGCTCCTTCGGGGCCACGGAAGATTGCTGGGTTGTAACGTCCAAACCTGGAAATAGAACCGTTACCACCATCTCCAAAGGGAGTAGTTATAGGAAGAACGTCATCCAGATTCAATCCTTTTGGTCCCAACCAGACTGTCGCATTACCTACTGGGAAGCGATAGAAGACCTTATCCAGGTTGAATGCGTTGGCACTGTCACCGTCAACGCCGAGGCGAGCCATGTTGGTGCCAGTGGCAGTGGCAGCACCGTAGTTGGGGATGTTGACAGCTTGCAAGCGAGTTCTGAGCAAGTCCTTGCCGGTGAAGCTGGTGTCGAAGTTCAAGCGCACTCGGTAGCCGAAGGTGGTAGAGGTTTTGTCGTCCTTAAGGGCGACACCATCTCCGAAGGTGTCGCTAGCGGTAAAGATGACTTCTCCTCTCAACTTGGTGGTTGTGGAGAACTGGTTAGCTTCCAGTTCGGCAGTGCGGGCTTCTAGAGCGTCTACTCTGCCGCGGAGGGTAGCCAGTTCGGCTGCAAATTCTTCTTGCAGGCGTTGCAGAACTCCTAAGTCATCTTTGGTGACGAAGGTAGATGTTGAGGAGGTAATTAGCTTAGTTACTTGGTCTAAGCAGGCGTTGAGTCCGGCTGCAAATTCGTAGCGTGTCAGGGCGCGGTTGCCGCGGTAGGTACCATCGGGATAACCTGCGATACAACCGTAGCGTTCGACTAGGGATTGCAGGGCTTGGAATGCCCAGTCCGTCGGCCGCACGTCGGAGAGTTGGGATACCGATGTCACTTGGGACATGGCTCCTGACTGTTCTGTGGGTTGGGCCTGGGGAGCAACTGGGACGATCGGGTTGCTCAGTTGTGCCGGGGCATTCTGAGCAACTTCTACCTTAGCTGCTGGGACGGAGGTTGGCAGTTTAGCGTTTTCGATCGCTGGATTCAGACTGGTTGGCACTGCCAAGTCTGATGCTTGGGGCAATGCTGCTGTTGCTGTTGCTGTTACTGGTTGCAGTTTGGCAGCACTGGTATCTGGTTCGATTTTTGCCAGTTTTTCTGCTTCTGTGGAGTTAGCGCCGATCGCTGGTGCGATCGCCGGTTCGGAAGTTGTCGCTGCTGAATTTTGCTCTGTAACTGCTGAGCTGCTATTGATTGCCACAGTCTCGGAGGCAGCAGGGGCTGCTGCAACTGGTTCTGCAACTGGTTCTGTTACTAATGCTGCAATTTGTGACTCAGATGGCTGAGCTGTTGCTAGCTGGTCGGCGACCGCAGTTGTGGTCGATTCTACAGCGAGGGCTGAGCCACAAGCCACTGTGGATAATCCCAGAATGGCCGGGGATACTAGCAGTAAATTCCAAAAAGTTCTATTCATCATTCCTCACACCATCACACTCTATTTAACTTTAGCAGCAAGTCCCAACTGCTTGTTTTTGCGGTTTCTGCCTGTTCACAATATATCTTTTACTGCTTGCGAGCCTATCTGTCAAGGTTTTTAACCTGAATTTAAAGCTAGCTCCCTTGGGGACTGTTTTCTCGAATAATTCGAGAACCCAGGGATTGAGGCACATAGATCCGCAAATGTTTTGTTACATTTCACACTTGACAACTTATGAATTTTGTGATGTCTGTGTGAAATTTAGTATAATCTGCTCTATCGCAATATTTTAACACAATTTTTTCTCAGATTTGCCAAAGGTATCTGCGGCAGTGTCTCCCAGCTAAAATTTTTATTTTTGTGGGGGTCGAATCTCCCGCACCTCTGGGGGCTTTGGATTGAGTTCTACGATCGATTCTGTTGGGGAATTATCAACAGATTATTTTTACTTCCCCCACTGTATAAGCAATCTTAATAATTCCCATCGCCCGATCGCCCTTTTTGTGGATTTTTCCTGGGCTACTGAACCCTTGTATCCTGTGCTACCTGCCTGATATGTATAGCCAGAGGTTGCAGTATGATTGACCAACATATGTTTGCACAGGAAAAACCACCTATATTGTGGCCAAACCTCGTAAGTACAAGAGTGAGGATTTATGGAAGATTTCGGCATTATTATTGCCTGCTGCGACCAAGATTATCTGTTTGCTAAAGGTTGCTGTGCTAGTATCAGATATTTCCTAGGAGATGTGCCGATTTGTCTGTTGATTGACGGCACATTTTCTGTCAGTGCCTTAGAAAAGTCCTATGGAGTGAGAGTTATCGATCGCACCAAGGTGACGGAGGACGTGCTAAGGAACAGAAGTTTTGGCTGGGGCAAAACTAAGATGATTGCTTTCTGGGAAAGTCCTTGGTCAAATTTTCTGGTGTTAGATGCAGATACAATCGTTTGGGGCGATGTCCTCAAATTTGCTAACTTTCAGGAATTTGATTTTATTATAGACCAACCTTGTCAGGAAAATTCCGATGCCGATGTGGCGAAATTTTTCTTTGATATTGGCGGTGTCGAGAAGTATTTCCCCAATTTTCACTGGCAACAATATCGAGGCAATTATTTCTGCACAGGTACTTTCTTTGCTAAACGGAATGTTTTTAGCTTAGAGGAATACGTGGAAATTTTAGATTTTACCCAGGCACATCCGGGGATATTTAAGTACGGAGAAATGGGTTTTTTGAATTTTATGATTTTCCGGGCGGCCCAGGAAAAGAGGCTGCGGGTGCAGAATGTCGATATGCAGTTGTTGATGCCGGATTTTGACCAAGATTTGCTCAAAAAGCAATTTCCGATCGCAGAAAACGGGCCTGGGGGCGATCGCACCGCAGCAACGGTGATTCACTGGTGCGGGCCAAAACCAAGTTTATCTACATCTAAAATTTACTCGGAACCGATGAATTTTTGTCGCCGCAAATGCCAGGAAGATGTCTGGAATCGCACTGGTTTGTCCGCAGAAATGTTTCTGCAATTTGAGGATTGGCAGCGATCGATCTATGTGTATAAGAATAAGTTTAAGAAGAAGTTTCGCGAATTGACAGCGAAGTAACTTTAACCATCCAGGGGTAAAGTTGGGCCTGATGGTGGTAAAACTTGGCGGTGAACCGTGATTTTGTCGCTTTCCCGCTGAGTTTGCATTTCTACGGCGATCGCCTCAAATTCGATTTCCAGACAGCCGTAGGGAATTTCTAACTCTGCCGTTGCTTGGAGTTTCCCCAAACCGTTAGGTGTAAATTCGGTAATCCAGCGGGGCCCGTCTAGAATTACATAGGTTTGTCGATCGTACACCCAAATTTTGACAAAAATTCGTGGCATTAATTCCGGTAGTTGCACTCGCACTGCGACTAGCTTCCCTGGGATGATCTCTCTAGGAGGTTCGATGACCGGCATTGGTACTAACTCGTCTGGGGACAAAACGTAGGGAGTTAGGGGATTTACTTCTGGTTCAACAACTTTTGTAGCTTTTGTTGTCACCTGTTTCTGGGCCTGGGGTGCTGGTTCATCAAAGATCACAAATTCTCTAGCTTCCCAGGTTGTAGGTGGGGGTGGGGAAATTGTAGATTCGCTGGTTGCTGGTGGCGGTTGTGTGGGAGTTTTGTTTTCCACAATGGCTATTTCTTCCCTGCTATTTTCTGCGGAGGCTGCTGCGGGAGTAGGGCGCTGGGATGTTGCTTTCAGCCATTCCGGGGATTCACCGCTGGTGACGAAAGAACTCAGTCGCGACCAAAATCGATTTTCGACCTTTAAGGTTTGAAATGCTTCTTTTGTGGGTGCTACTTCAGGTTCTGATGTTGTGGTTTCTGGTTCAGGACTGTTTTCAACTTTTTGGTCGATGGCTGGAATTTCGGCTTTTTCCAGTTCCTGTTTGATTTGTGAAGGTTGGGTTTGTGAGTCTAATTTCGGTTCTGGTGGTTGAGTTGCTGTTTGGGTGTGCGGGGTTTGGTCGGTTTGAGCATCCTTGGCAATTTCTGATAGCAGTCTTTCTCGGTTGCTGTCGGGAATTTTTCGACCAAATCCTGGTAATTCTAATTTTTTGCTAGCACTTTTCTCCTGACGGTTGTTGAGTTTTGGGGGTAAATTTTCATTGGTTTCGTCGGCTGCTGCCTGTGAAGTATCCGCTGTTTTTTCGACTAGCTTCAGGAGAGATAGATTGGGTGCTATCGAAGTAGGTTTTGAGCTGATGAGGGAGGGTTCTGGTTTCTGTGTTTGTGCGCCGAAATCGTCTTTGATGACATCGAGAAGCTGTTCTAAACGGGCTGTAATTGTGAAAAATTGGGTAGCTAGGGATACATTGTCAATGCTCAGAATTGCTTCTCCTAAAATTAGTCGGCTTTTGCAATCGGCTGGAATATAGGTGACGCAGCCAAAGATACAAGGGGGCTCTTGTTCTGGCATCGGCTGTTGGATTTCTGCTAGAACTTGTGAGGTTTGGGGATCGCGTAGGTAGATTTGTAGTTGCGCTGAACCGATGAGTTTTTTGATTTCAGCGGTTTGGGATTCGGGGATTGGTGTGGCGGTTTTGTTGGGGCTTTTGGGGGGTTGGGGAAGGTCGATTTTGCCGGAAATGATTAAGGGGCGACCTAGTTGGGTGACGAAGGTTTCTCGATCGAGGATGATTTGCAGGTTGTAGGGAGATTTGGGCCCAGATGCTTGGGGAATCGGGAATTGGTGGATTTTAGCGGGTTCGGGTTCTGGGGTTGGTGTGGCGACATCGGCTGCTGCTGCAAGTTCTGAGTCTGTTGGGGAACTGCTGGCTTCTGTGGGGTCGATCGGTTCTAGTGGTTCGGAGGTTTCCGATTCTGCGTGCAATACTTCTAACTGAACGCCGTATTGCCAAGGTTTCGCTGGTTTTGATTCTGGATCTGCTAAGCAGGAAAGTTCCCACTTGCCTGGTTTTAGCCTGGTGTAAGGAATGATGACTACTAATCCTTCTGAATTGGTGCGAGTCGATCGACTTTGGACTTGTCGCTGTGGTGGTACTTGATCTAGTGATGTGTAGCTAACGCGAATTTCGATGTCGGTGTTGGGGTGTGGCACCCGCGCCACGACGCGATACCTACCTTCTAGAATTTCCACGTCGGCGGTTTCTAGGGGTAACCAGGCGCGATCGCCTTCTTTCTGTAGCAAAAACTCTAATTTTTTCATAATTTTTTTTCCCTTGGAGATCTCCGCTTTCTTCCTTCAAGGTTCGCGGTGGGTTATTTCAGGACAGCTACAGGCATTGATTTAATCTATGTTTTACACTTTAATGCAAAATCGGTACGGCTGGTTATTCTTTCCATCCCAAATCCCAAATCCACAATCCCAAATCGGCCCAGTCACCAAGGACTGCCGATGATGCTGAAAGCTGCCCAATAGTATGGATGGGATAAATTTTTGCTATCGATTTGCCCAATAGACAAGGGCAAAAATGTTTCCCCTCTGGAACTTCGCAGTTGACCGTTTTCGATGGTGACTTTACCTTCGATCGCAGCTATTTGTGCTTGTCGCATCGCTTCGGCTTTAATGATGGGAGGATCTTTTGGTTTGCTGACTTTTAATTGCTGGTAAAACTCGGTCATTAGCGCTAGGGTGCCGGCATCACTGACGTACCATAAGCTAGCCAGGGCTGATTTTGCTCCTGATTGCAGCGCTAACCCAGCAAATCCTAGTTCTGCTTCTTTGTCTCCTATGGCTGTTCTACAGGCACTTAATACCAATAGTTCTAGGGGCGGATTATTCCATTTTAAATCTCTCATTTGATCCAGTCCCAGTTGAGTATCCCAAAATTGAATATAGGAGTTTTTGGGAGATCCAGACCGGAATTCGGCATGGGTGGCGAGATGGATAATGCCGTATCTTTTTTGCAGTCGCTGAGATTGCAAATTAACTATGGTGAAGTCTTCGTTGAGAAATGATTGACCAGGCCACTGTTGGGCGATCGCCCTTAATTCAAAAGGGACTGCTGGTAGCGGTTCTTTGTTGGATGTTTCCGAAAAAATTGCTGCCCCCATTGCTAGGACTTGGGTGTTTCTGAGGTCGGCGTAATTAATGTCTGTGAATTTGAAGGCTGGAATCCTGGCGATGCTATATTTTTGGATCAAAAATTGCTGTCCGTCGTGCATTGCTGCTAACGGTAAAGTCCGCAAACCTTGGCCCACACAGAATAGTAGGGTTTCAATTTTTGCTGTTTGTAACTCTGTTTCTAAAGGGGCTACGATCCATTTATATAGTTTTTGTGCTGGTTCTAAATAGCTGGTAGTGTTGATTTTTCTGGGGTTGGTAATTTCGCTGCTGAATTCTTGGGCTACTTGCCTTAAGTTTTTGAGTTGTGCTTCGGGTACGCTGCGGAGGATGGGCGGGCGATCGGGCAAGATTAATATTAGTTCTAGTTGGTCAGTGCGCGGTATCGCATAAATTAAAGCTGGTTTTTTCTGGGTTTTAACTGCGAGGCGAGATAGAGTGTTTGCTATTTGTTGGGCTGTTTTCGATCTCGCCCCAAAGTTTTCTGTCAAGTATTTTTGATAGTCTTCTTCCCAGTCTTCTTCGATTCTGGTAACAGCTTCGCCGAGGTTGCCTTCGTCGAGGAGTTTTCTCATTTCTTGCCCATTCAGTCCCCCTGTGACTTGGGGCTGGGCAACGGTGCCAATATTAGCTGTACTCCACCAGAAAAATAGGAATATTAAACAGTAAAAAAATGCTGTCTTGATTCTTTGCTTAATTTTATTTTTATAGCGGGTATGCTGGGATTGGTAGTCCATTTTTTTAGACCGATTATTGACATTTTTAACCCTTGAGAAAAGCACAGGTTTTAATAGGAACCAGAACCGTGACTATGTTTGCCTGATTATAGCATTCAGCTTCCTAGATACAATGGCTATTGTTCCTTATTCTCTTTGCCTTGGGCCTTTGAGGGAGTTGGGGTTGGGCATTTGTTCTGCCTTTCCCCCAAGGGGGGATTCTGCTTGCTTATTTTTTCGATAAAAGCTTTGCCAAAACATTCCGCGTTATCTGTTGAGCTCCGCTATTCAAAACAGGCGATCGCAACTGTGGCGCATTATAATCATCCAATCCCCAGATCCACTGCATCGAACCAGTAGCAAATACTTTCGCCCCAGAATCTGCCCTATAAACAGTCATGTCAGCATAGCGAGTCCCCCCACCGTAAGGATAGGGAGAATGGGCGACACGAACTATATTTTTCGGGGCATTGCCAAACATTCGATCGACTTCATAACCCAAAAGTCCTGGCAACTTGTCACCCTGTTTTAAATCAGTTTTTTCGAGTAGCCAATCGGGGGCGCTTTCAGCAATCACAATGTCGGAATTAACCTGAAATGTTTCGTACATCACACCAATTAAAGAATCTTCCGGGCGCCCGATAGCACGATCGCGCCAGCGAGTTGTCACCAAAGAATCAAGTACAGGCAATTTATTGTAAGTAGCGGTTTCACCTAGTTCGGCTTTGCCAATCCCGTAATTTAACTCCCCGGCAGCCGCTATTTTTACAGGTACATTAACTCCACCAACTTCCTGACTCAATCCCCCCATCGGGTCTAAATCAGCCATTTCTTTATAAGCAACTACTGTTCGATTCACTTCCCCAGTAATTCTGCTGGGTTCTAAGCGAATTTGCCAATAGCAAATATTCGAGCCAAAAAAGCCGATACTAACGCCTTTATCTCTAGCTTTTTCTATATTTTCTCGCATATCCCTCGACCAATATTCATCATGACCTACGGACAAAAATGCTTGGTGAGATAATAGCAGGCGCGAGTTAAAATGGGTATCAATATTAGTTGCATAAGTGACATCATACCCTTCTTTTTCTAGCCACCTCAACATATTGTATTCCCAGCCAGCAGTCGCAGTTCTCCTTTTTGGCTGAAAATTGGTTAAAAATTCCCCGGCCCCGATACCATAAGCTGCCTTGCGATTGGGACTCATACCGTAGGGTCGGTTAAATGAAACTTTGTAGGCTTGTTTGCCGCGACTGTTCCAGCGGTAAAGGGATTTGTAGCCCCAATTGTTGTAAGCTTGAAAAGTAGTAACGCTGGATTGAAACAACAGAGCGGATTTGCGCTCGTCATCCCGGACGACAAAAATAATATAACTTTGTTTTCCCGTTTTGCTGCCAGTCAATTTTGCCAAATAAATCCCGCTTGTCCATTCATCTGTGCGATCGGGAATTTGCAAAATATACGGGTCTTGCCAATGGCACTCAATGAGTCCCGATGCTTCGTCTTCCTGTGGCGGATTTTGTCTGATTCCCTTGCGAATAATTGGGTCATTCATCCGCCTTCCGCCCAGCCCATTATACCATCCCATCCGAAATATGTCTATGGTATAATTAGGATCGTTGGTATTAACAAATAATTTAATTGCTTCACCCCGATTAACGCTGGTGAGAGAGGCATAACCTTCGATTTCTCGTTTGATGGCAGGATTTGTCAATTCCCAATCGGTTGTGCCTGGTTTTTGGTTTTCTAGGATAGTGGAATTAGTGGCGATCCTCTTCGAGGGCTTCGCTAACGCACTTTTTTCCCGACTAGAATAGTTTTGAGAACTGGCTGCTTTGTTAGCCAAAAAAGGAAGGGCTAAGCCAGTTAAGAAAGCTTTGATCAACTCTCGACGATGCAATTTGCCAAATAGGCTGACAGTCATTGGATTTTAGATGGGAGACAGGGAGAGGTGATGTAGGCTACACATAACTTTACATCAGCCTCAGAAGACATCATACCTGGTGTAGATTATTTGCTGACGGTGTTACGCTGTACAACCCTGGACAAACAGGGCATACGTGATAGCAATACTCTCACTATTGATAGAGAGAGCAAAGGAGCCGTCCCTCAAAGCTCGAATCATAATGTTTCGAGCGCCGCC
>NZ_JBGJZU010000108.1:0-17859 GCF_041354475.1 Microcoleus sp. | reverse complement strand
AAGGGGGGAAGGGGGACTTTGATCGGAATCTTGTCCCCCCCTTCTTAAGGGGGGCTAGGGGGGATCTGGATTTAATAGTCAAACAGCAATCTGTGACTAGGTTTGACGTTAAGTTGACACCAATGGGCACTGCCGTATCCTAATTTCGGCCACTAACAACAGTCAACAGTCAACTGTCAACCGTCAACTGTCAACTGTCAACTATCAACCGTCATCAAAACTCTTGAGATTTTGCTGCTGTTTTTGCCCGATCGAGCTTCAAAATTAACACACCCAAAGGCGGCAAACACAAGTCGATCGAATAAGCACTATTGTGGAACCACCACTCATCAGTCCACTTGCCCCCCAAATTGCCCATATTGCTGCCACCGTACTCCCGTGCGTCGCTGTTAAACAACTCCGTATAGAAACCCGCCTCCGGCACTCCGACGCGATAATGAGAGTGCGGCTGCGGCGTAAAATTGCAAACAGTCACCACAAACTCGTCACTATCCTTAGCTCGACGTATAAAAGCGACGACGCTGTGCCGATTATCGCTGCAATCAATCCAGTCAAACCCATCCTCAGCAAAATCTTGACTATAAAGTGCTGATTCGCTGCGGTACAGATTGTTCAAATCCTTAAAAAACAGCTTCAACTTTTGGTGAGGCTCAAATTGCAGCAAATTCCACTGCAAATCCCCCCAAACGTTCCACTCTTGCCACTGACCGAACTCCATCCCCATAAACATGGTTTTCTTGCCTGGGTGAGTAAACATAAAAGTAAACAAACACCGCACGTTTGCACACTTTTGCCATTCATCTCCAGGCATTTTCCCAATGATGTGAGCCTTTCCGTGGACTACCTCATCGTGGGATAGCGCCAGCATAAAATTCTCGCTGTGGTTGTACCACATACTGAAAGTTATGTTGTTCTGGTGAAACTGGCGGAACCAAGGGTCCATGTGGAAATAGTCGAGCATATCGTGCATCCAACCCATGTTCCACTTCAGATTGAAGCCCAAGCCACCTACATAGGTCGGCCAAGAGACCATCGGCCAAGAGGTAGATTCTTCGGCGATGGACAGTGAACCAGGGAAATAGCTGAAAATTACATGATTCACCTGCCGCAGAAAATCTGCCGCCTCAATATTTTCCCGGCCACCGTACTGATTAGTCAGCCATTCTCCCGGTTCCCGACAGTAATCCAAATACAGCATGGAAGCCACGGCATCTACCCGAATTCCGTCGATGTGGTATTTGTCGAACCAGAAAAGAGCGTTAGATACTAAGAAATTCCGCACCTCGTTGCGGCCGTAGTTAAATACCAGGGTTCCCCACTCTTTGTGTTCGCCTTTGCGCGGGTCCGCGTGTTCGTACAAGTGAGTTCCATCAAAGAAAGCCAAACCGTGTCCATCTTTGGGGAAATGTCCCGGTACCCAGTCCACCAGTACACCAATGCCCACAGCGTGACACTGGTCAACAAAATACATGAAATCTTCTGGTTTGCCGTAGCGGGATGTTGGGGCGAAATAGCCCGTCACTTGATAACCCCAAGAGCCGTCGAAAGGATGTTCTGCCACTGGTAGAACTTCGATGTGAGTGTATCCCAAATCTTTGACGTAAGGAATTAGTCTATCGGCTAATTCCCGATAAGTCAGAAACCGGGCCCCTGGTTTCAGTTCAGAAACTTGGACGAGCCTTTCTATGTCACCATTTGGCAACACTGAAGGTTCATCACTGGCGGCATGGAGCCAAGAACCGATGTGGCATTCGTAAACGGAAATCGGCTGTGTCAGGGGGTCTGTCTGCCTCCGTTTTTCGATCCAAGCGCTGTCGTTCCAAGTGTAGGTGTTTAAGTCTGTGACTATGGATGCTGTTTTTGGTCGTACTTCTTGCTGGAAACCGTAGGGGTCTGACTTTTCATAGGGATGTCCGTCTTGGTTTTTCACTTCATATTTGTAGTGAGTTCCCGCATCGAGTCCCGGAATAAATAATTCCCAGATGCCATTTTGGGACTTCCGCATTTGATGTTTGCGGCCGTCCCAATAGTTGAAATCGCCTAAAACTGAGACGTTGCGCGCATTGGGCGCCCAAACTGCAAAATATACTCCTGGGATGCCGTCTACTTGGGTGAGGTGCGCCCCTAGTTTTTCGTAGATCCGGTGGTGATTACCTTCGGAGAATAGATGCTGGTCGAATTCTGTGAGTTTGGGCGATCGAAAGGCGTAGGGATCGTAGATAAAACGTTCGTGTTCTCCTTCTTTGACTCGCAGTTGGTAGTTAGCTAGTTCGGGAATTTCGATCGCACATTCAAAAAAATGAGGGTGATGTACTGACTGCATCGGGTGTTCCGTTCTCGATGCTGGCAACACCACTGATACCGCATCCGCATTGGGCAGATAAACTCGGACGGCCCAGATTTTTTTGCCGTTTTCCTCGATCGCGTGGGGGCCGAGCACTTCAAAGGGATCGTGGTGCTGATTCCCCACAATCCGGTCAATCTGTTCAAATGGGACAGTCGCGGGCATAAAACTACTTACCTCAATCACTTAATTTAATTATTTTGAAAAGAAAAAGTTGGCTCGACGTGGTACTTTACATTTTTTTACATTTTTTCTTGCTCATCCTACCACTGAATCAGCCTGATTTTGCCCGATCGCATTCTGACCCCGGCTTTCGGTCAAGTGTTTTCACCTGCCGTTGAGCTTGGTTTTGCTATGGGCTAATATCTAATTATCAAAATCTTAAAACAAATTGAAAGATTTGTATATTTCTCTAAATACTATTGACTTTTACTTTGTCTTGTGGTATGGCAACTACTGTATTAAAGTTTTTAGATCGATTTTAGATCAATCTTTAGGTCTAAATTCTTTCCTGTTCACACAGCCACTTATCGGCGTTAAGTACAAGCAATCATGAAAATAGCCACAGGCTAATATTATTTATTTTCACAATTTTTTTGATTGGATACTTGACAATGCACTCTGTTCAGAATTGTTTCTGCATCCATTGTCCCTTCGAGATCGGACAAAAACCAACACCCAACATCAGGCCCAGACCAGTGTGATAAAAAAATGTGAGAAGCGAACGATTTTTTAGCAGCAGGCTAGGCCCGTTGGGGCTGTACTCCGCGATCGCCGTGGTTAGGGCTTTTTAGGAGCAGGAGAAGCCGATTCTTTAGCAGCAGGAGACTTAGTAGCTGCGGGAGACTTTTCAGCCCCTGGAGACTTCTCAGCCCCTGGAGCGGTCTTTGGAGATTCCTTTGGTGCTGGAGCAGAAGCAGGAGGAGGACTGGCTTCACCAGCAGAGGAAGGAGTAGCGGTAGGGGCAGTTTCACCAGCGCAAGCGCCAAGAGTGGCGGCTAAGCCTAGTACCAAAGTCAGACGAATTAATCCCTTGTTCATAAAAAATCTCCTAGGTTGGAAACCCTGTCTGTTTAGAGCAGGGATGAAAACGAGTGAGCGGTTTTGAACCGTAAAATCAGAAATCTCATCGCTCCCGGCGAGATTCCGTGGCTTCTATCAGTAACACTCTGGTAGAGCAGCTACAGATAGGGAATGGTTTACTGGAGAACCAATGCTGGCACGAATCGAGCGACGATTCGCTCGTTGATTACAATACTGCATTTAGTCACATATTCCCACATCAAATCAAAGATTATTTTGTGGGCTGACAACAGACCCATTGAGGATATGTTGAACTTGGCTTCGAGGTATCCTGATGATTGACCTCTACAGGGTTTTATAGTCAGGAAGTATAGCTGGCCTTACTGCCGATCGGCTCAAGGATTTGTTTTACTTCCGGGTATCCTAAGATGGCAAAGTTTTTCTTTTTCCGGTAAAAGAAGCAGGAAAATAGACCAGTGATAGGATTGGTTAGTTGGTTTGTGAGGTATCCTTGGCAAGGATAACCGATCTAGCTCCAATTGCCACCATTGAATATCCGATCGCTCCAAAAGCAATCCTAACCTAAGTCAAGTATTGGTGAATTCTATGACTGCTGCTATCAGAACCACGGATTCTCGCCGCAAAGCGGCTCGCAAACCCGCCTCTGGGTCTGCCAACAGCAAAGTTACTTCCATTGCTCAACGCAGGCGGGCAAAAACAGGGCCAGTATTACCCAACTACTCCCCAGCAGAAACAGCTCAAACACAGCCTCGGCAGGAAGCATCTGTACTCAAAGTGCTGCCGCATCATCGCGTATATCCGGCGTGGCTCCAATCGCTCCTGGGAGTCCAACGGGCTTCTTCTGTGGCAGTTATACTGCTGTTGAGCGGAGCTTTAAGTGTCTACGGCTTGACAGTCTACGGCCAGCAACGCTGGAGTCAAGAGTATCAAAAGTTGGAAACTCTGCGCCTCCGAGAACAGCAGTTGAGTGCCGCCAGCGAAGTCTTGAAACACCAACTGGCTAAAGACGCGGAAAATCCAGCAACGGGTTTGGCCCCACAGAAGCCTGGGGAGACAATTTTCTTGCAGCCAACCCCAGTTGGTCGATCGCCCCAAGCGGCGACCCCACCAACTCCCGCCCCAGGAGCCCAGGGTTCAGATACTGTGGAAACTCCCCTAGGTTATTAATCAGGAATGGGGCATCGGGCATCGGTTATTGGTTAGGACGAACAACCAACAAATAACCAATAACCACTAACTAATGACTTATTGTTTATGAGCTACGATCCTCGTTTTGACCGCTACAGATCCCCCAACTCGAAAGGTTCAAAACAGCCGGACGATCGCACTCGATGGGCTAAACCAACGAAAAGTGCTATTTCTGGCAAGCCTGGTAGCCCGCCTCGGCCACCGATGAATCGCTTAAAACTGAGCAAGTTTCGCTTGTGGGCGGTGTGGGCCGTGTTGATGTTAGGAGGGCTAGGGCTGGCTGTGAATTTGTTTTATTTGCAGGTGACGCGAGGGCCAGCGCTGCAAAAACAAGCCCAGCAGCAACAGACTTTGAAAACTAAGCCCTTTGTACCCAGACGTCCGATTATTGACCGCAATGGGAATGTGTTGGCGATCGACCGACAGGTGTACACGCTCTACGCTCACCCGAAGTTATTTAAGCACACCAAGGCAGAAATCGCAGCCTCCTTGGCTCCCATGCTCCCCATCAAAGTTACCGCGGGTAATACGGCGGAAACTGAATTGCTGCAAAAGTTTAATCTGGCCGAAAGTGGTATTACGATCGCTGATTCCTTGGCTCAAGAAGTTGCCGATCGAGTGGGGCGGATGCTGATTAAAAATAGTCCCGTTGATGGGTTGGAATTGGTGCGACAGCAGCAGCGTTTTTACCCGCAGCAGGAATTGGTAGCCGATGTCTTGGGTTATGTCGATGGAGAGCGGAAGGGGCAAGCAGGAGTAGAATACAGTCAGCAGAATTTGCTGGAACGATCGATGCCGTCAATTCAATTTAGTAAGTCGATCGATGGGCATTGGCTTCCCGATCGACTGACGGCAGGATTTGTCCAGTTGGATGACTTGAAATTGCAATTGACGATTGACAGCCGTTTGCAGCGGGTAGCCCGGATTGCTCTGAGGGAAAAAATGGAGAAACATGGGGCGAAGCGGGGCACAGTGATTGTGATGGATGCCCGTAATGGAGAGTTGCTATCGATGGTGGCCGAACCATCCTACGATCCCAATCAGTATTTTAATTTTGGTTTGGAACGTTATAAAAATTGGGCTGTCACTGATGTTTACGAACCAGGTTCGACTTTTAAAGCAATTAATGTGGCGATCGCCATGGAAGCTGGTGCTGTCAAACCTAACAGCGTGTTTAACGATGAAGGTCGAATTTACATGGGTATCTGGCCGATTCAAAATTCCGATTATCAGTCAGCAGGGGCGCGGGGTCCTTCGACGGTTACAGAGATTTTAAAACATTCTAGTAATGTGGGGATGGTACACATTATGAGAACTATGAAGTCTTCTCTTTACTATCAAGCTTTAGAAAAACTAGGACTAGGACAAAGTGCAGGTACTGATTTGCCTTTTGAAGTAACCAGTCAGCTCAAAAATCGAGAGCAATTTATCAATTCTCCGGTGGAAGTTGCTACCACTGCTTTTGGCCAAGGTTTTTCAATTACTCCGATTCAATTGGTGCAGCTTAATGGGGCTTTGGCGAATGGTGGAAAGTTGGTAACTCCCCACGTAGTGCGGGGACTTTTCGATCGCGAAGGTCAAGCTTATTGGAAGCTTCCGAGGGTTGTAGCGAAGCAGGTTTTTTCACCTAAAACCACTAAGCAAGTGTTAGAGATGATGGAAACTGTTGTGGATGGCGGTACGGGGAAGGCTGCACAGATTCCCGGCTATCGAATTGCAGGGAAAACGGGTACGGCTCAAAAGGCTAGTGGTGGTGGTTATTCTAACAAGGCGATTATTACTAGCTTTGTCGGAATTATGCCTGTGGAGGCTCCTCGGTATGTGGTTTTGGCAGTGATTGATGAGCCGAAGGGGGGTTCGGGAGGGACTGTAGCGGCACCGATTGTGGAGTCGGTGATGGAGGCGCTGATTAGTATTGAGAAGATTCCTCCTAGTAAGAAATAGGAGGCTACCATAGTTCAAGGGCTCTGATAGTTTTAATCCAGACAATCCCCGACAATCGGTAAAAATCTGAATATAGCACACTCATCAGACACGTCTGAGAGTATGGTGGTATCCCACAAAGCTTTGAGGAAAATCCCCAAAGCGCCATTAAAATCGCGGGGTATTTCATAACCGCAGTTGGGACATCTAAAAGTTTTAGAGCCACCTAACTTTCTATGAATATGACCGCATTTTGTACAAGTTTTGGAAGTCCCCAAGCGTTAATTTTGGTCTGGGTTTGGATCATGGTTGCCTGTTTCCTTTGCTAGATATTTGCTAGACATTTGCTAGATATTTGCTAGACATTTGCTAGACATCAACACCACGATGGAATTTACGTTCAACGGCCACGAATGCTTAACTACAATTCGCTCTGTATCAGCGGTTGACGAGTGTCGAGGTGCTTATGACTTGGCACTGGGGCGATGGATGTGGCGGTATCCCAACAATGCCAACGGTGTCCTAGACATCGGGGGTGGCACAGCAATTGCCAGATTGTTCGCCCCCGGTGGTGGAGTGTCAAGAGGGAATAGATTTTAACAAAGTTTCCACACTAGCATTGTGGTCGATAAAGGAGAACAAATGTTTAAATAGAAGTTTTCCATCTGCATCCAAAACAAACTGAGCAGGCAAAGGCGCTCCTAAAGCTTGACCGACTTGATAGGCGCGAAAAACTTGACAACTAGGATCGCTCAAAAGTGGCATTTTTAAGCTTAAATCTCTAACCACTATCTGACTTTGCCGCTCGTCGGTACTTGTCACCATCAATAATTCTATATTGCGATCGGCAAATTTTTCCCAGTTTTCATTCAAGGCTTTAATATGAGGAAAACAGAAGGGGCAATATTGCTTTTCAGTAAAAATCCGAGTAAAAGCCAGAACCACAGGCCTATCGCCGCGATAATTAGATAGCCGTACTAATTTACCATTATTGAGATCCGGCAATTCAAAATCAGGGGTTCTGTGTCCCAGTTTCAGAGAATTAGTAGCAGGGACAGGCAATAAATTTTGGAAAAACCGCTGATTTAACAAGCCGCTAAAATCAGTAGAAGTCAGCATATTTCCTAATTGGGTAATTGGGAATTGGGGAATTGGGGAATTGGGAATTGCAGGGAAAGTTTCGAGTTTTGAATTAAAAACTCTTTAACTCAAAACTCAAAACTCAAAACTATCAATTTAGACAGCAGCAAAGAAGACTTTAGACTTAACTGGATCGGGAGTCATAGTCTTGTCACCGGGCTGCCAGCCAGCGGGACAAACTTCATCGGGGTGAGACTGGACGTGTTGAATAGCTTGGAGAGTGCGGAGAGTTTCATCCACGTTGCGACCGAAGGCAAGGTTGTTGATAGTGGAGTGTTGGATGATGCCTTCTTTATCGATGATAAACAGACCTCTGAGGGCAATGCCTGCTTCTGGGTCAAGCACGTTGTAGGCGGCACTAATTGTTTTTTTGATATCAGCCACTAAAGGATAGTTGAGGTCGCCAACCCCGCCGGATTTGCGGTCTGATTGTATCCAAGCTAGGTGAGAGAATTCGCTGT
Source organism: Microcoleus sp. (assembly GCF_041354475.1). Classification (NCBI taxonomy): domain Bacteria; kingdom Bacillati; phylum Cyanobacteriota; class Cyanophyceae; order Oscillatoriales; family Microcoleaceae; genus Microcoleus; species Microcoleus sp. The sequence goes on along the minus strand of NZ_JBGJZU010000108.1, from coordinate 9,759 downwards.
CAACGGATACGCCGAGGATTTCGGTATCGAGTTTATTGAAGTCTTCAAAGCGATCGCTAAATGCTGTAATCTCTGTTGGGCAGACAAAAGTGAAGTCCAAGGGGTAAAAGAACAGGACTACATATTTTTTGCCTTTATAGTCAGACAGTTTAACAGTCTTGAATTCCTGATCCACTACCGCTGTTGCTGCGAAGTCTGGGGCAGCCTGACCAACCCGGAGGCATTCACTCGTCATAGATTTTGTTTCCTTTTTTACGAACTGTTACAAATATATCATAGTCATAACGAGTACAGTTACCTTAAATCAAAATAAAAAACACGCTCTCAGTTTTGAGAGCGTGCTGATTGTCATCACATTATGGCTCAGGCGGGATTTGAACCTGCGACCTTGGGCTTATGAGTCCCCTGCGCTAACCACTGCGCCACTGAGCCAAAACCTGTTCACGATTTACTATCGTAGCACGGTAGGGCGTTTTAGGGATAGCTGCTTGACTACATTATTTGTAATGACCAACGAATAAAGTCATGAGTTTTGCTGATATATCAAAACCCATAACTTGAAACAAATGCTTAGCGAGAAGCGCTGGAATCATCCTTGGGCAGGAAAGCCATCGGATTGACAGCTCCCGATCCGGCGGGATGAATTTCAAAGTGCAAGTGAGGGCCGGTACTATTGCCTGTGCTCCCCATTTCGGAAATCTGTTCCCCTTGAGCAACTTTCTGACCTTTTTGCACCAAAATCCGGCTGTTGTGGGCATAGACAGTCTCAGTGCCGTCAGGATGGGTAATTTCCACCAGATAGCCGTAGCCACCGTCGTTCCATTGTGCATAGGTTACTACCCCGTCCGAGGCGGCGACAATGGGTGTGCCGATCGGTCCTGCAACGTCAATACCCTTGTGCATCCGTCCCCAACGCCAGCCGTAGCCGGAAGTGAAAACACCTTTAGCAGGCCAAATAAACCCATTGGCCGACTGTTTTGAACCGTTAGGCAGATAGGTATCAGCGCCAGAAAGGGGTGGCAATTCAGGAGAAACCATCTGTCCCAAAGAGGGATTGCTGAGGGGGTCGTAACCCTGGGAACCCAAGGGAGCAGTCGCCACCACGGGCCGTTCTAAATTAGAGTTCGGTGTCAGGTCGATCGGTTGCGATTGGGCGGCGCGGGCGGGGTCAAAACGCTCTTGCTGCTGCTTCTGAACCTCCTGGCTCCACACTCTCGACGGGGGTCTGCTGATTTCATTCTGCACCGTTCCAGCGTACTCTGGGGTGTAGAGATAGGGGTTGAGACGTTCGCTGTCCTCAGACAAGTTGCCACCAGGGACTTGAGCCTCTGGGTCTTGCGTGGGAGCTAGGGCCACTGAATTGGGACCGATCGAATTTCGCTCTGCCCGATATTCCTCTCGTAGCCGGACGACTTCCGCCCTTAAGCGTTCAGCATAAGGATTCAGAGCCTCTGCCGATGGAGTAGTCGCTGCTGAGGAATCCGGTAGAACACTAGCTCCATCGGTGGCTAAACCCTGGGTGCTGACAACTGGTGTCCAGTTAGCAGGCTGAGCTGATGCAGCATTCAAGGTAGAGCTGGCAGTGGCTGGCATTGGTAGCGCACTGGTATCAACAGCACCGGTGAATTTTGGTTCGCCTTGAAGCTCCAACTTCCCAGGGTCGCTAATGGTTTGAGAAACTTGAGTTAGCGGGATGTTGTTAATTTGGGGAACCATCGGCGCTGAAATATTGTTCAGACCTTCCAAGTTCGCCAGGGGAGAGACCATCGGTACTGTGGGCGCAGATACTGTAACGCCAGCACCAGGAATTTCTGGGGTAGACGAGCTGGGGTTCAAAGATGCGGGAACCGAAGCTGCCGAAAAGACAGATGTAGAGTTAGATGCCTGAATAGAAACGGATGCTTGTACCGCTGGATTGTTTGACCCAGCTTTCGGAATTTTCAGCCGTTGATTGACATTGAGTAAATTGGGGTTGCCGAGCTTGTTGACGGCGATCAGGTCTTGTGCCGACACGCCCTGAGATGAGGCGATCGCATCTAGGGTATCTCCTGGACGCACACTGTACAACACATCCGTTGGTGCGGAGGTAGTGTTGGCTGGGGCAACTACCACAGCAGAGGGTAAACTGGGTGTTACCAGGGATTGTTCAATAGATGATGATTGAGCAAACCCGCTATTCGGGATACCCGTTGGCGTTGCAGAGGTGGAAGATGCCTGCGTCGGTGCAGGCGACTGCAAGGATACAGCCGATGATGTAGATGAACTCGTTCCTCCCTCAGACTCTAACTGGGTCTGACCCACTGCTGTTGTCCGGTTTTCCTGTTTTTTCAAACTCTCAATCGCCCCGTTGGGATTGGGCACGAAGCTGGAGTTTGGCTCCGGTGTGGGAGTTCCGAGGGGGATCGTTGCTGTTGATTGCTCCCCTGATTGCACCACCGGACTAGAAGCAGGCTCAGAGCCTGTTAAATCTAACTTTTGTTCGGGATTGACCTGGGAGGTTTCCTCGGCTGCTGCGTCTGGGGTGTTGCCGACATTCTGTTGTGGTGCGACGACATCCGCCGACGGAATTGTAAGTTTTTGCCCTACTTGGAGTAAGGTTTCGGATTTAATGCCGTTAGCAGTTGCTAGTGCATTTGGAGCAACTGCATAGTCCTGTGATAACTCCCACAGAGTTTGTCCTGGTTGCACCTTAACCGCTACCTGCTTATCAGGTTGAGCTGCTGATGCAACTGGGGAAGTATCACCTACAGAGGTAGGGATTTCGTTAGCCGACGCTGGCTGTACTTCGGCGGTGGGTTCTGGTGTCGGTGCGAGTTCGGACGCGCGAGCGCTGTCCCCGGTTCTCGGCAGCAAGATGCCGGAAGCACCCACCGATATTGCAAGTCCGAGCGTGGCTAGAGAGCGAACTCTGCCAGTGCTTAGCGTTGTCTGTTTGGACTGTTCTGTAGAACCGTCTCTGTCGATTTCACTAGCCTTAACAGGCTGATTTTTTTGGGGATATATTCGTTTCAAAAAAACGACCTCCTACTGAGAAGCGCTAACTGTCCTTGGAAACACGCAAGGGATTGCATGACACTGATTTATCAACAAACAAAAATATTTTGATTGTTGACAGCTATCATGCTTAGGCAAGATTACCTTGATTTTTTAATTTAGACAAGCTCGGAGAGCCAAAAAAATTAAATTTTCTGGTAAATTATGCGGCGATCGCACCCAAAACCCTTACACGGCAATAGCTAGAACAAATAGATAAAATATCTGTTCGCCACTGCGGGCTAGGAGTAAGATCTTTAACGATCGCACTCTATCCTAACTTCGCAAATAACTACAACCGTATATTTACTAGATGTAGCGCCACTATGGGTTCTAAGTTCCATCTCGAACGCTAGAACGCTCAAAAACTCTGTTTTGCTTGCTCAATCATCTTTGAAACATTTTGGTATTGATGATAACAATCTCTTTTTGGTTCAATATGATCTATTAATCTTGGCTGTTTAGATTCTCACAGCTTTGATACAAATTTCTTATATTTTGATGTAGATTTCCTAGAGGTATAAAGCTATTAAATATCTATATGTGTATGTATAGATGATTCTTTATCCCAGTTCGCCCAACTGTCGCTTTGCCTCAAATAAACCTACAGCGGCGCTGACAGAAAGATTTAAACTCCGCACTCCCGGCTGGCTCATGGGAATAAAAACTGTGGCATCGCAGGCATCTAAGACAAATTGAGGAATGCCGACTGTTTCCGAGCCAAACATCAGCCAGTCGCTGGCAAGAAACTGGAATTGCGTGTAACTGTATCGCCCGCCTGTGCTGAATCCGATGGAGCGTCCTCCCCGTTGCTGCTGACAAGCCAGAAAAGCTTCTAAATTCTCGTGAATGTGGAGGTTGACATGGGGCCAGTAATCTAAACCAGCCCGTTTCAGGTAGCGATCGGTAATTTCAAATCCCAGTGGCCCGACCAAATGCAATTCAGTGCCTGTGGCTGCGCAAGTGCGGGCGATATTCCCAGTATTGGGGGGGATTTGGGGGTGAATCAAGACAAGTTGGGGCATGAAGCTATAGAAGAAGGAAGAAGCAAGAACGAAGAAGTCACCCCCCCTCCGCCGTTGGGGGGCAGGGGGGAAATTCAGGAAAAAGCAAGAAGGGAGATGTCTAATGGTTTGGGCCATTAAGAGCGTCTTCACCGTCTTGGTAGTTGCAGAAAAATCTACCCAAAGGTAGAGACAACCATAGCTTTTATTTATAACCTGTGTCTGACGCGATTGATTAAATATTCTGATTTGTCGGGAAATTGTCTTTTCAAGCAACTAACTGGGCGCACAAGTTATCTTCGAGTTCCCATTCCTGTTGAACCATACCATTAATCCCTTGCCGAATAATACTGCGGGTGTCCAAACCACTCTCATGGAGTTTTAACCACTGCTGGGCGGTGTTGCCTTCTCGCAGAATCTTTTTGAGCGGTGAGAGAAAGCAGCTAAAGCCACTTTTTTTGGCAATTGGCCAGACTTGCTGGTAAATTTCCTCTATCCAATCCCGTGCCAGAATAGTTCTGCCATCTTGCCAGTGTCGCAGTTCTGCATCCAAACTGTGACGAGATGCAGCAATTTCGTTGGCATCGGTGAGAGCAACTAAGTCTTGGTTGCGGGTAGCGGCGGGGAAGGTGGACAGTTCTAAGGGGTCTAAGCTGGGGTCTTCCATCATCTGCCCAATCCGAGCTTCTAGCAAGGCTGTAATGGCTAACAGGGCAAGAGGATTGACTTCAAGGTCACAAATTCTCAGTTCTAGGCGGTTGAGACAGTAGGGGCGACGATCGCCATTGGGGCGCACGGCAGACCACAGGTGGCGGACGTTTTGCATGGTACCGAGTTGTAGCTGTTCCTCAGTCCACTGGATGTAATGCTTGTGACTTTCAAACAGGGGGACGATGGCGGGAGTTTTGGGAAACAAACCCCAGCGGGTGGAATGATAGCCGGTGACTTCGCCATCAAGGAAAGGGGAGGAAGCACTCAAGGCCAGGTAGAGGGGTGCTTCCACGCGGGCGAGGCGAATTGCCCGCATCAGCATTTCTGGTTGAGCGATGCCGATGTTGATGTGAATGCTGGCGGTGACGACTTTGGTGCCGTAGGTTTGCTCGATGTAGGTGTGGTAGGGGTTGTTGGGGTCCGATCTGTAAAATCGATCGCTCCCTCCCAGAGAGAGGGTACTTCCCGGCAGTAAGGTATAGTCGCCCAATTGTTTTAAATATTGCCGCAGCCGGACTCGCGGCTTGACTAGGGCACACAGGAGGCGATCGTAGCTGCATAGTGGGGCCGTCGTGTATTCTACATTGCGACTATCGGGTTCTCGTACAAATCCCTCTAAATCAGCGACTATGCGATCGGAGAGACCGACAACATCACCTTCTGGCGTGCCGGTATACATTTCTACTTCAAAACCTTTTGATACCAGCACGTTGATTCCTCAGCTAAGTTGAGTGCTGCTGTTTATTATCCCAAAAATTGGCCATTTCAGACTATCCTCCACAAGGCATAGTTGCCCATTTTTATCTCTTCCCAGGAAATCTAGGTGCTATGGATTTGCACTAAGAAATTTGAGAATGGGTAATGGGTAATGGGTAATGGGGCATTGGTAATGGGTAATGGGTAATGGGCCCTTCGGCTTCGCGAGCGGGTCGAAGCATGGGGCATAGGGTATATGGCATTATTAATTACCAATTACCAATCACCTGTTACCAATCACCTGTTACCAATTACCAATTACCAATTACCAATTACCTATTACCAATTCTCGCTCATACCTCCTATGAGAGCTCGAAGGGCTATATTTGCTTGACGATCAATAAATAAATTGCAATTCCGTTGGAAATCTTGCTTCTTCCGGCTCTGGATTGTAGATATAATCGCAGTCAAAGTGCAAAGCTTGAGCGTGCCGACTGATAGAAAATCCACAGTTAGTTACCATTTCTGTGGTAAAAGTTGCGGTTACTAATTCAATTAGTTTTTTGTAGGCAATATTCGGCTGTTGAACGTAATAGACGCGCCTAGCAAAAAATATTTTTTCATCTTTTGGGACAATGATACCGTTGATTTTGTGTGCGTGTTGAATCGGCTTGATGTAGGTTTCGATAAACTGGTACTGATTTTTTTGTAGTCTCGCCAATCGTTCGTGTTGCAACCAGCTCATTTGAAATACTATTTTCATGAATTCAAAACCCAAAATGTAGTTGAAAACATTATTGCGTTCTTCTGTACTCAAAACGAAACGAAGTGCCGATTCTAAATACTGGTCGTTTTGCCCGCGTACTTGTTGAGCGGAGTGGATGTAAAATTGTTTGATGTAAGTTCTTAAATCTGATTCGTTTAATTCTTTTTTAACTCGGAACCTGATCAGATACTGTTTGACTCGATGTAGGGTATCTACATCTTCAAACATTTTTGAAACTAAGCCATCTGCCGTGTAGTCATCTAAAAATTCGGCTTGCAAGTCGGGAGTGGATGCGCACAAGATATAACAGAGGGACAATAGATAGCGGCGCTTGTTCCAAGGGAGGCTTTGGGCCCAATCTTTGACTTCTAGAGGAATTTGCCCTAGGATATCTGGGTGTCGGCGTTGAGAAAGGTCGGCATATTTATTTTGTGCTTGAATCATTGCCTATAACCTTGATTATGAAGATGATTAAGTGGAGGAGATAATGTATCGCAGAGAAATTTACGGGACAGGAATTATGGAGAGATGCACTTAATTTGTTATTTTATTATTTTTTTTATATTATATATACTGTTTTAGTTCCCATGGGTGATACAGATCACATTAATTTGGGTTTGAAATCACAAAAATTAGGTGTGCCGATCGCCTCTTGAGAATCGAGGTGTCACAAAAAAGACTTATCCTCGTCACCTGAGAATCTACGGATTGAGTGGATGATGAAGTAGAGTTATTATTAGTCATAATTACTGAGGTTTGTGATAACTATACCCTAAGTATTTTTTCTCAAAATCATGACCAGGATTTAGCTATTGCCCCCTCGACTTGCGGATGCAGTGGGATAGTAGTTAGATTGAATAGATTTCCGATCGCGATTCCTAGCTAAGTAGTTGTACCAAGTTATACTGTTAATGTGTTCTGTTGAGTGAAATATCCAACGATAGGGCGATCGCAGCGGAAGATGTCAAACAATTTTGGATGTTAGATGTCAGAGGTGGGATTTTCTTTAACGAAATAGCTTGATTGTCAGGGCTTAGTGGTGCTTGAAGGGTTTGACACCTCGATCGCCTATAGATGCCAATTATTTAGGGTGCGCCTGGAGTGGCTAGTTGTTCGATAGCTAATTTCAGCCTTCGTCGTTCATAATCTATTAGTAGATGCTTGGAGATAATAACGGGAATTCAGAGAAAAAAGTAGCTAAAAATCAAGCTAAAATTGTTGCCTCTCCTCAACCAGGATAAAAATATTTAAACCGCTAGTTTCGAGCAGGGAAGTGAATATGTTTAATGCCACAGAATTACTGATTAAAGCTTTCATAAATCGGCTGATTGAAGGATACCGCTACACTTACGGTGGCTTCAAGTCAGACTATGGAGAGATTATTGGCTGGGTAGCTGATATGGCCTTGCAAAATATTGCCAATAGCGATGCTCTTTACCACAATGTAGAACATACTATTTTAGTGACCTTGGTGGGACAGGAAATTATGCGTGGCAAACACATTCGTGAAGGGGGTGTTTCCTGTGAAGATTGGCTGCATTTCCACATAGCTTTGCTATGTCACGATATTGGGTATGTGAAGGGAGTTTGCCGTCTCGATCAAACTGATTTGAGGATGTATGCGACGGGGGTAGGCGATGGGAAAATAAAACTGCCTCCGGGGGCGACGGATGCTAGTTTGACTCCCTATCATGTCGATCGCGGTAAAATGTTTGTTTCTGAGCGTTTTGGCGGTCATAAACTGATTAATGCGGAGCGGGTTAAGCGTAATATTGAGCTAACTCGTTTCCCAGTGCCGGTGGAGGAAGATTATCAAGATACGGTCAATTATCCGGGTTTAGTTCGCGCGGCTGATTTAATTGGTCAGTTGAGCGATCCGCGATATTTGCAAAAAGTGGCGGCGCTGTTTTACGAGTTTGAGGAAACTGGTCAGAATCAGATTTTCGGGTATAGGAATCCGGGGGATTTGCGGGATGGATATCCTAAGTTTTATTGGAATGTGGTTTATCGGTATATCAAGGATGCGATCGGCTATTTGGAACTGACGCAGCAGGGGAAACAAGTTGTGGCTAATTTAAGCGCGAATGTGTTTCGGGTGGAGCATTCTCAGGTGATATCTGAGGATGTGGCTGTAGCTCGTTGAATCCTTGTCCGATAGGAGGAACGAAGCAATCCTAATAAAATGTGTAATTCGCGATTCCCAACAGGCCCAACCCATTTCCCATTAGACATCTCCTAAAAAGACAGTCAAGAACAGGCAGGATGCCTGTTCCACAATAATCATGGGAGAGGTCTATTGAGTTAAAATAATAGGTAAACTACTTTAACATAGATTGACCATGAGATTCATTAACCCCAAAATCGAGTTTGCCTTCAAAAAAATATTTGGCTCAAATCAAAGCAAACCAATCTTAATCAGCTTTCTCAATGCTATGATTTATGATGGCAATCCCACCATCACTGACTTAGAAATTATCGACCCGTATTTAGCATCGAGAGTACAGTATCTCAAAGACTCTTACCTGGATGTCAAAGCCAGACTGGCAGGAGGCGAAACTGTAATTATCGAGATGCAAGTTTTAAATGTAGAATCTTTTGCGAAACGGGTAGTTTACAATACTGCGAAAACTTACTCAACTCAACTGATTCGCGGTGAAGGTTACTTTAAGTTAAAGCCTGTAATTGCTTTGACAATTACAGATTTTGAAATGTTTGACAATGACCGAGAAGTAATTTCTCACTTTGTGTTTAAGGAGAAAAAGCGTTTATTTGAGTATCCAGATCCAGGGATGGAAATGATATTTATTGAATTGCCAAAATTCAACAAACAATTGGATCGGTTGGAAACTTTGACTGATAAGTGGGTTTATTTTATGAAAAATGCCCCCTGTTTGGAAGTAGTACCGTCCACAATGGAAAATGTTTCGGAAATACAACAAGCTTTTGCGATTGCTAATGAAACTAACTTGAATCCTGAAGAGTTGAAAGATTTAGAAGATCGCGAGAGGTATATTATGGATCAGCAGGGAATCTTGCGAAAGGGAATTGAAGAAGGACTCGCACAAGGGCGAGAAGAAGGCAGAGAAGAAGGCAGAGAAGAAGGAATCGCGCTAGGAATGCGAGAAAAAGCTCTGGAAATTGCTAGGCAACTTCTGAATGTTCTGGACAATCAAACTATCAGTCAAACTACTGGTTTGAGTGTTGAAGATATTCAAAGTCTGCGATCGGAATAAAAGGAGGAAAATGAGGGGAAAAAGTCCGATCGCCCTGACAATCGTATTCAGTAAAAAATAGAATGCGCGAAGCCCTCCCCCCTTGGGCAGCAGGGCGGTTTCATTCTCAGAAAAAGCATCATTTTTTAGGGGTAGTGCCAAGAATGCCTACCCTCCCCGTCCACTCAAGGGCTGATTATTTCTGATATCGTGGTACATTTACGCGATACATTTCAAATATCTTGGACAAGTCAGACACATGAAAATACCTCGATAGCATCGCCCGCAAGGGTGAAGGGCGTACCCGCCAAAGCTTTTAGCATAATGCCAAAAGCAC
>NZ_JBGJZU010000107.1:0-17984 GCF_041354475.1 Microcoleus sp. | reverse complement strand
TGTATTGGAATCTTGCTTTCATTCTTTGTCCTTTGTTTTACTATTCCATTCTAACAGGCTCGGTAAAATCTACCAAAGAATTAAAGCCGTCCTTAAGGACGGGGTTTTCAACCCAATTTTTTGATAACTCTCTGATAGAATCAGCAAGAAATTAAAGCCGTCCTAGAAGCACGGGGCTTGTACCCATTCTTTTGGTCAAAAGCTAGATACCAATTGCACCCGCCCTTCATCCATTTCATTCATTAATAACTCTAAAGCTTCGTAATCAATATCCGAGATGTAGCCCAGACGAGTTAGTTCGTAGTTGATTTCATTTTCAATATCAGGTGTCAGACGCTTAATATTGAGGGCTTTTTCTACAAGTTTACGAATAGCATGAGTTGCTTGCATAGTAGATCGGAGAACTCAGTATATTTTATATATTGATCTAGATTATATATCTCCGAGGTGATCTAAATCAGAACCCACCAGTGATTTCAATTACTTTCTGGATCTGGTTATCCCAAAGTGTCGTTCTGGGGCTGGTTGTTATGGTAATCCCTATTTTAAAATCAGTAAAATTGAGGCTAAATTGTCTGGTATTTATAATAAATAGTATCCTAGCATACTTTTATGCGGAAAATCTGGCAAAAAAAATTTAAATCAAAAAAATACTTAATCTAGATTATCCGGTGGGGTGGCTGTTTTCAATATCCCATCTCCAATCTAATTGGGTTGGCGGATTGACAGCTTTTGAGGTAGGCTACTTAAGAGTCGCAACTATTAGCGAGTCCAGCCGTGACAGTAACAGTCGAAGAATTACTTACATCAGAAATTAATCAACCTGCTCGTTATTTAGGTAACGAGTTGGGGGCTGTACGCCAGCCTTGGGATGCAGCAACTGTGCGATGGGTGCTGACTTACCCAGAAGTCTATGAAGTTGGTGCTTCCAATCTCGGACACATCATTCTTTACAATATCTTGAACGCCGGGCCGAGGCAGTTGTGCGATCGCGCTTATTTGCCGGCCCCAGATTTAGCAGCCAAACTGCGATCGACTCAAACTCCCCTGTTTGCAGTGGAATCGAGGCGATCGCTCACCGAATTTGATATCCTGGGCTTTAGCCTCAGTTACGAACTCGGAGCCACAAATATTCTGGAAATGCTGGATTTGGCAGGCATTCCCCTAACTTGGCAAGAAAGAGCGACAAGTTCCGAATTGCCACTAATTTTTGCAGGCGGCCAAACGGCAACTTCCAATCCTGAACCCTACGCCGACTTTTTTGACTTCATTGCTTTGGGTGATGGGGAAGAATTGTTGCCGGAAATTGGCTTGATTTTGGCCGAAGGCAAAACTAATGCTTTGAGTCGAGAAGCGTTGTTGCTAGATTTGGCGCAAATTCCCGGCGTTTATGTGCCGCAATTCTACGACATGGCCCCTGATGGTTCTGTCCATCCCAATCGCCCGGATGTTCCGCCACGAATTTTACGCCGGGTGGCGACTCCCATTCCAGCTTATTCGATCGGCCTGGTTCCCTACGTCCAGACAGTACACGATCGACTGACAGTAGAAATCCGCCGTGGTTGTACTCGCGGTTGCCGCTTTTGTCAACCGGGAATGTTGACTCGCCCCGCGCGAGATGTGGAACCTCAACAAGTCGTAGAGGCGATCGAAAAGGGCATGAAAGCCACCGGGCAAAGCGAATTTTCCCTGCTTTCCCTCAGTTGTTCCGACTATCTGGCACTCCCAGCAGTCGGTATGGAAATCAAAAATCGCCTGAAAGATAAAAATATTTCTCTGTCTCTACCCAGCCAGCGGGTCGATCGATTTGATGACAATATTGCTGATATTCTTGGTGGTACTCGCCAGGGTGGGTTGACTTTTGCGCCGGAAGCTGGTACGCAGCGGATGCGGGATATTGTGAACAAGGGTTTGACTAATGAAGAATTGCTCAGGGGTGTGAAAACGGCAGTCGATCGCGGTTGGGATAAAATCAAGCTGTATTTTATGATCGGTTTGCCTGGGGAAACAGATTTTGATGTTCTGGGTATCGCCGAAACAGTCCGTTGGCTGAGTAGGGAATGTCGGATCGATGGCAGACGCCGACTCAATTTCAATTTGACAATTTCTAACTTTACGCCCAAGCCCCATACTCCTTTTCAGTGGCACTCGGTTTCTACTACAGAATTTGCCCGCAAGCAAAAATTACTGAGGGAAGAGTTTCGGGGGATGAAGGGTGTTAAGGTGAATTTCACCGATGTGCGGATTTCGGCAATGGAGGATTTTGTCGGCAGAGGCGATCGACGTTTGGCTGCTGTCGTCCGTCGCGCTTGGGAACTCGGTGCAGGTATGGATGCGTGGTGGGAAAGCTTGGATAAAGCTCACAAGGCATGGACTGTGGCGATCGCCCAATCCGATCTTACCTGGAAATATCGCCAAGTCGAAAGTGGTGAATGGAATTTGTTTGCAGAGAAGGAAGTAACCCCCCCCAGCCCCCCCCAAGGGGGGAAATTCAGGAATCAGGAAGAAGGAAGAAATCAAAGGGAAGATTTTCCCCAATCTCCCCCTCCCTCAATCTCCCCCTCCCCCAATCTCCCACTCCCCCTCCTAGATCAACCCTTACCGTGGGATCATCTGGATACGGGAATTGACAAAAATTGGCTAAAACTTGATTTGCAGAAGGCTTTGGCAGCCGCAACAGTCCCCGATTGTTCCTTTGAAGGCTGTTCCCACTGTGGGGTTTGTGGCACTGACTTTGGACACAATATTGTGGTTGAACCTCTGCCAATTCCTCCCTTTGCAGGGGAGTTTGTACCCAATCAAGAGCGCAAACAGCGCTTCCGGGTGTGGTTTGGCAAGGTGGGCGATATGGCTTTGGTTGGTCATTTGGATTTGGTACGATTGTTCGATCGCGTATTCCGTAAAGCCGATTTACCGATTTCTTTTACCGGCGGTTTTCATCCCAACCCTCGCATTTCTCTGGCAAATGCCCTGCCTCTGGGTGTTAGCAGCACAGGGGAAATTGTGGATTTTGAACTCACTGAGTCGATGGACTCCCAGGAGTTTCGGGCAAAATTGGTGGCGCATCTGCCGCCAAATATTCCTGTTTACAAGGTTGAGGCGATCGATCTTAAGGCTCCTTCTGCCAATCAGTTGTTAGAAGCTGCGGAATACCTGATTACTGTGGCTGTAGCTGGTGCGGTGGCAGAAAATGACGAATCAAAGCCAGAGAATGTGACCCCTGTTTATGTCGCTGCTAGTGACCAGTGGCAAGCTTGGGTACAGGCGATTTTGGAAGCTGAGGATTTTTGGCGGGAACATACTACCAAGTCGGGTAAGACGCAGCAAGTCAATTTGCGCGATCGACTACAGGAACTAGAAGTGGTAGATTGTCAATCTGCCGACAGTCGTAACTCCCAAGGTAAAGCCGTCTTGCGCTATCAGGGTAGTTGTCGCAGTGATGGTAATGTACTAAAGCCAGAACATCTGGTGTGGATGCTCGAACAAGTCAGCCACCAGGAAATTCAGCTTCTGCATATCCAACGCAGTCAGCTAATCCTGAGTTATGGTTAGAATAGAAAAGTCGAAGGTGGAGCTAGTACCTAGCTAGCGATTAAATAGACAAGGTGGTACACTTATAGACAAATCTACGACCATTTTGTTCAAACCCTGCGCGATTCCCAAAAAAGCTTGGATTCTCAGTAAAGACACTCGCTTTCGCAGGGATGTTTCGGGGAAGTTACCAACCAAACGCACCCTGTCGGGTCATCGGTGAAATCCAGTGTTGAGGTCGAACAATGCTTTTATCCATCAAAACAAAGTTAAAGCTAAACAAGAGTCAGGCAACAATTATGAGCAAACACGCAGGAATAGCGAGGTTTACTTATAACTGGGGATTGGCTACTTGGAGCAACCTTTACAAAGATGGAGTAGCGCCCAACAAATACCTGCTTAAGAAATTCTTCAACAATCATGTGAAACCTGAGTTTACATGGATTAAAGAAACAGGAATCTGCCAGAAGATAACTCAATACGCTTTTGACAATCTTGGAGACTCTTTCTCCTTATTTTTCAAGAAAAAAGGTGGATATCCTAAGTTCAAGAAAAAAGGACATCACGACTCTTTCACGATAGATGCAGGCGGTAAGCCTATTTTTGTGGGCGGTACGTCTATAAAGTTACCCACAATCGGCTGGGTGAAAACTTACGAGGGATTGCCTCATACTACCTGCAAGTCAATCACCATTTCACGTACTGCCGATAGTTGGTTTATCGCTTTTGCTTATGAACAAAATCATGAACCGACCATCAAAAGTCATGAAGTTGTAGGAGTTGATTTGGGAGTAAAAGAGTTAGCTACCCTTTCAACGGGCGTAGTATTTCCCAACCCAAAACACTACAAATCGCATCAGGCAAAACTCAAGAGATTATCAAGAGTTCTGGCGAGAAAGGTAAAAGGTTCTGGAAATAGACAAAAAGCTAAAGTCCAGCTAGGGAAACATCATGCAAAAATAGCAAACCTCAGAAAAAATACTCTGCATCAAATCACTACTTACTTATGCAAAAACCACGCAAGGATAGTAGTAGAAGATTTGAAGGTCAGTGGGATGCTAAAGAATCACAAAATAGCACAAGTAATAGCTGACTGTGGATTCCATGAATTCAAACGTCAGTTAGAATACAAGGCTAAAAAGTTTGGTTGTGAAATAATCATTGCTGACCGTTGGTTTCCGTCAACCAAAACCTGTTCAAGTTGTGGACATATCCAAGATATGCCACTAAAAGAAAGGACTTACAACTGTGGAAGTTGCGGTCATGCGATGGACAGAGATTTGAACGCAGCAATTAATTTAAGCCAGTGCGGTCTTAGGGTGTCCCCAAGTGGAGTAACTGGTGTATCGCGGTTGGCTAAACCGTGAAAGCTTGCTGAGGGATAGCCGCTCCCATGCTCCCGATGAAGCAAGAAGCAAGTGTCTAGACTTGTCTAGTATTTGTATAGCAGCCTGTCAGGGTCACACCTGCAAAGTAAACCTAATAGTCCGCATTTGACTATGGGTTTACAGACTATTCAAAAATAGATGTTTTTGACCAGGTTTGAGGGTTGGTAGTTGACGGAAATCGCAGTCGAATGGCAAGCTGAATTCAGTTGAGTGCAATCCGCCGATCGCACAAGTGTTCAACAAAAGTCCTTACGCTTTCACTCCTACATAATTTCCCTCAAAACCAGCCCTGAACCACCACTTCCTGGAGTTATCAGTTTTTTGTGTAGAGTTGTGTGTTAAGAAATTGGTACGGTGTCACTGAATTGATTCGCTGAGTTCCAATTAACAGTTGCAAGGATTGAATTTTGAGTGAAAGAATTCGTAATTCACAAATCAAAATTCAAGAGACCTCTCCCGTAACTATTGTGGGGTAGGCATCCAGCCTGCCATTGACAGCCTTTTTGGGAGATGTCTAATATTTACAACTCGCTAAAAGCGTCCTTATTTCTATCTTCCAGCTCAGTCTGCGAAGCATAACTCATAACTCTGTACGGGTGGATTTAAGCACTTTATCTGTAACGGTCAACAGTCAACAGTTAATAGTCAACATTTAACAGTCCTTCCATCCTGCAATAAATCACAGCTAATAACTCTTGAAGTTACTACTAATTAAAATCAAAGTTAAAGGCACTATTCAGCGTAGGTGTCTGGAACTTGCTGACAATTTTTTCGAGGAAATTGAATGACTAAGCAGATAGTTATAGCAGAGCAGCATCGTATTGCTGCCGTCTTTTCAGAAGACCAAATCCAAGAACTCGTGGTAGCCACAGGCAGCCACCAAGTTAGTGATATTTACTTAGGCATTGTCGAAAATGTATTACCTGGGATAGATGCCGCCTTCGTGAATATCGGCGACCCAGAACGCAACGGGTTTATGCACGTCACAGACCTCGGCCCGCTGCGACTCAAGCGCTCGGCAGGAGCAATTACAGAACTTTTGACTCCCCAACAAAAAGTTCTGGTACAGGTAATGAAAGAACCCACGGGCAGTAAAGGCCCCCGACTCACGGGCAACATTACTCTGCCTGGTCGCTATTTGGTGCTGATGCCCTACGGACGGGGAGTCAATCTCTCCCGGCGGATCAAGTCCGAAGCCGAGCGCAACCGCCTCCGAGCCCTGGCTATTTTGGTCAAACCAGCCGGCATGGGACTTTTGGTACGCACCGAGGCTGAAGGCCAGACTGAAGAAGCCATCATGGAAGACTTGGAAGTGCTACAAAAACAGTGGGAAGCCGTTCAAATTGAAGGCGGTACGACGCGGGCACCGGCACTCCTCAACCGCGATGACGATTTTATCCAGCGGGTGCTGCGGGATATGTTTAGTGGTGATGTGAATCGGATTGTGGTGGACTCGCAAAATGGGATTAAGCGAGTCAAGCAGCAGTTGATGAGCTGGAACGGTGGCAAACTGCCTGCGGGAGTTTTGATCGACCATCATCGAGAGCGCGCCTCGATTTTAGAATTTTTCCGGGTGAATGCTGCCATTAGAGAAGCCCTCAGACCAAGGGTAGATTTGCCTTCTGGCGGTTATGTGATTATTGAGCCGACAGAAGCACTAACGGTGATAGATGTCAACTCTGGTTCCTTTACTCGATCGGCTACGGCGCGAGAAACGGTACTCTGGACAAATTGCGAAGCTGCCACAGAAATCGCCAGACAACTGCGCTTGCGGAATATTGCCGGGGTAATTATTGTTGATTTTATTGACATGGAGTCCCGCCGCGATCAGTTGCAGGTGCTCGAACACTTCAATAAAGCTCTCCGGGCTGACAAAGCTCGACCACAAATCGCCCAACTTTCAGAATTGGGGCTGGTAGAACTGACTCGCAAGCGCCAAGGCCAAAATATTTATGAATTGTTCGGCCACAGTTGTCCTACTTGCAACGGGTTGGGTCATTTGGTGCAACTCCCTGGCGAAGAGGAAATGGCCCCAGCGGCACGGGAATCGGGCGATCGCACTGTGGCCACATCCAACCGCGTGTTGTTAAATTTACCCGAAGGATTGGAGCGCCGCAGCTTAGCCCCTGTAGCCGCTGCAAGTCCCACATCGGTGCGGGAAGAACGTTTAGCCGAACCCCAGCGGGCTGCTTGGGAACCTCAGAATGAAAGCTTGGATTTTGAGGCTGGTAGTAATGTTGCTTCTTTGGATTTACTCAACCATCCCAGTTATCAAGACTTGGGGAACGGTACTCGCCGCCGCCGCCGTCGCCGGATTGGGGAAGAAGCTTTTGGACTGCCGGTGGAAGAGGAACCAGTACGCAGCAAGTTGCGACTTCCCAATACTTCCAGCGCTCCCATTGCAGAGCCGAGAGCGGAATATCTTCCACCCCCAGGCATTCGCCCTGCTTCCGAGGGTTTTGGATTGGTGAATATGACGGGTTCCAGGCGCGAAGATTTCGAGCGGGTGCGTCCCACTAAGTCGGAGTTGATGAAGCCGATGGTGGAGCCTCCGGAAGTGATTACGGTGGAAATGACGGCTGAGGAACAGGATGTTTATGCTGTGATGGGGGTTTCTCCTTTGGTGCTGACTAATCGCAGTCTGAAAAATCCTAAGAATGCGATCGTTTCGGTGACAATGCCGGGAGAAGCCCCAACTAAGCCGCCCTTTGAGCAGTTGGAACTTGAATTTACACCGACGGCGCAAGGATCGGAGGTGGAGGAACGGGATTATTATGACGAGATGCCTGTAGTTGAGTCTGTATTTTCTCCTGTATTTTCTGAGGATGCTGAGACGGAAATTTACGATGAAAGTCTGATGGACGACGACACTGATGATTTTGAGCCCATGTCGGAAATGTCCTCGATGTCTGAAATATCGGAAATGAGCGATGAGGCGGAGGAACCAATGCCATCGGAGGAACCAATGTCATCGGAGGAACCAATGCCATCGGAGGAACCAATTCCATCGGAAGAACCGGAGGAACCCGCTATCAATCGCCGTCGCCGTCGCCGTTCCTCTGCTGTTTTGGATGAATAAATAGACCTCTCCCATAATTATTGTGGAACAGGCATCCTGCCTGTTCTTGACTGTTTTTTTAGGAGATGTCTAATGAAGGAAGAAGGAAGACGGAAAACCGCCGACGGAAAACCGCAGACGCAAAAAGGCAGAGGGAAGACAGAAGCAGTAGAAATTTTTACTCTCTTCCCCTCTTTCCATCTCCCCGTCCCTCCCTCTACTGGTATCCCCCTCTCCCCCTCTTCCTCTCCCCAGCTCGTTGCAGGTGTGGATGAAGTCGGGCGAGGGGCTTTGTTCGGGCCTGTGGTGGCGGCGGCTTGCATTTTGCCGATCGAGCTTTTGGATGAGTTGGTAAATTGTGGGGTGCGAGATAGTAAGCAGTTGAGTGCCGCAGCCAGGAGTCGGCTAGCTGTCAAAATCCGGGCTGTGGCTGTGGATTGTCAAATTGGTGTGGCTTCGGTTACTGAAATTGACCGTTTGAATATTTTGCAGGCTTCTTTGTTGGCGATGAAACGCGCCATTATGAAGCTGAATGTTACTCCTGATTTGTGTTTAGTGGACGGAAATCAAAGGATTCCCAATTTGCCGATCGCCCAAGAGACAATGGTGAAGGGTGATTCGCGATCGATTCAGATTGCTGCTGCTAGTATTGTGGCGAAAGTGTGGCGCGATGAATTAATCTTGCGTTTGGCTGTTAAGTATCCTGAATATGACTTGACAAACAATAAGGGATATGGTACTGCTAAACATAAATTGGGATTGGAACGTTACGGGCGATCGGCTTTTCACCGAAAATCTTTTAGCCCGTGTCGATAATAGACATCTCCCGTAATATCAAATCCCGTAGCATCGTCCTGTATTCATCTCTCTATTCTCGGACTCTGTGTCAAGAGCGCTCTCTGCGGTTAAATCATGACCATGCAACGGTCAACGATATAATTACTGTGGAACTGTCATCCTGCCTATTCTTGACTATTTTTGGGGAGACATCTAATACTTAGTTGTAGGAAATATAGCAACACGCTAAGATTAGCATTACTGATACCGAGATGGGGATACCAGAAACCATAAAATCCCAAATATTTGAGCCATTTTTTACTAAAAAACCAGAGGAAATTGAAGTCAAATCTATTCCTGGCCAAACTAATTTTCATTTTTTTATACCAATGATGTCAGATTTGAGGTTTTAAATTAAGCGATAATTTTCGTCTCACCTCTTGCGATCGCCTTTTGGTTAATCCAATGGGTGACAGGAGGGATTTCCAGAGTTTCCGGTTTTGATGGTTTCACAAGTGGATACTAATCTGAAAATCTCCAGGGTTGTCTATCGCAAGTAGCTGCGATCGATCGCGACTGATGATATCAATCTCTAATCTCTAATCTCTAGTCTCGAATTGATTGACTAATGACAAAGGAGCAAAAATAGATGGCTAAACCAGTGATTTTGTGTGTTGACGACGAGAGAATCATGTTGGACAGTCTGAGGACGCAGCTAGCCGCAGAATTTGGCGATGCGTACAGCTATGAAGGGGCCGAAGATGCCGAAGAAGCTTTGGAGTTAATTAGCGAACTCAATGACGATCAAGTTAGCGTCGTTGTAATTATTTCCGATTGGTTAATGCCCGGTATGAAGGGAGATGAGTTGTTGATTCGTATTCATGAAGAATTTCCTAATATTATCAAAATAATGCTGACAGGTCAAGTTGACGACTCAGCAGTCGCTCGCGCTCAACAACAGGCAAATCTTCATAAATGCTTATCTAAACCTTGGTTAGAAGCAGAGTTACGGGAAACTATTAAATCTGCTTTATCTCATAAACTATGAACCAACAGGTAATTATTTGCGTCGATGACGAGATAACTATACTCAGGGGGCTCAAAGCAGAATTGCGAGAAGCCGTCGATAACGATTATATAATCGAAATAGCTGAAGGAGGAGAAGAAGCATTAGAATTAATGCAAGAATTGCGAGAGGAGGGATCTGAAGTTATTCTAATTATTTCCGACCAGATGATGCCGGGAATGATGGGAGATGAGCTATTAAGGCGCGTACATATCGTGTCGCCGAAAACTATCAAAATTATGCTGACAGGACAAGCGGATGTTGAAGCGATAAGCAATGCGATTAATCATGCCAATTTATATCGTTATATCAGTAAGCCTTGGCAAGCAGAAGATTTGAAATTGACAGTTAAAGAAGCGATAAATAGCTATTTTAAAGACAAACAACTTACCGAACAAAATGCGCAACTCCAGCGCATGAATCAAGAGTTGGCAACATTAAACAGCCAGCAAGCGGTACTGATTACTAAATTACACGAAAATGAAAATCGCTTGACACAGTTTTTGGAAGCAATGCCAGTGGGTGTGGGTGTACTTGATACTGATGGCAAAGTTTACTATATCAATCGGAAGGCAAAAGAGATATTTGGTAAAGGAGTTGTATCGGATATGCCTGCGGAAAAATTGTCAGAGGTTTATCAACTTTATCAAGGGGGTACTCTTGAACATTGCCCAGTCGAAAACTTACCAATCATCCGGGCATTGAGGGGGGAAACTTCCGTGGCTGATGATTTAGAAGTCCGACACGGGGAGCAGATTATTCCCGTAGAAATTCAGGCTACCCCAATTTACGATCGGGATGGCAAAATTGTCTATGCTATCAATACTCTTCAAGATATCACGGAACGCAAACAAGCTGAAACAGAACGGAAAAAATTGATTGACGAACTCTTTGAAGTCAATTGCAATTTGGAAATTGCACTGGAGGCAGAATTAGAAATCACTCAGGCGACAAGTCGGTTTGTACCCAATGAATTTTTAGGTTTTTTGGGATGTGAAAGTATTGTTGATATTAAATTGGGAGACGCGGTAGAGTTAGAAATGTCGGTGTTATTTTCTGACATCCGCGAATTCACTACTCTTTCGGAACAGATGACGCCAGAAGAGAATTTCAAATTTATAAATTCTTATTTGAGTCATATGGAACCGCTAATTGTTGAAAATCGGGGGTTTATTGATAAATATATTGGCGATGCAATTATGGCACTGTTTAGCGAGGGTGCTGATGATGCTGTTCGTGCGGGAATAGCCATGTTACACGCCTTGGTTGAATACAATCAAGAGCGCGCTTCTGCTGGCTATATACCCATTAAGATTGGGGTGGGGATTAATACTGGTTCTTTGATGCTGGGTATCGTCGGCGGGCCTAGCCGGATGGATGGTACGGTGATTAGTGATGCGGTTAATTTGGCTTCTCGGATTGAAAGTTTGACGAAAAAGTATGGGGTGTCGCTGTTGATTACTCATCCGACTTTCGAGTGTTTGAAAAATCCTGCTGATTATGCAATCCGCAAAATCGATCGAGTTCAGGTAAAAGGAAAGTCGGAAATGGTGACTGTTTATGAAGTTTTTGATGCGGACTTGCCGGAAATTAAAGCTGGTAAGTTAGCGACGCTGCAAGTATTTAGCGAGGCTTTGTTTTTGTATGACATGAAAAATTTTAGTGGAGCGGCTTTACTTTTTACTGAGTGTTTGCAGCACAATCCTGGCGATATAGTGGCTCAGATTTATCTGGAAAGATGTGATTAGTTATTGGTTGTTGGTTGTTGGTTGTTGGTTATTTGTTATTTGTTAAGTAAATCCACTTAATTAAACGTAAAATACGGATGACCGAAAAGCTGACTGCATAAGTCTTCTTCCTTCTTCCTGAATTTCCCCCCTAGGGGGGGGCAGGGGGGGGTGACTTCTTCCTTCTTCCTTCTACTTATTTGTTGTTGGTTGTTGGTTGTTGGTTGTTGGTTGTTGGTTACACGATCGCTCCGATTGGTGATTTCATCAAAAATTTCCTATGGTTTCCCAGGCTGTTCTGTTGTGATTTGACAAGAAACTAGAAATGTGATATGTTTAAAAACAAATTTTATCTAAATGGAATATAGCAATCGCCAATCCGCTTTGTTTCTTGCTCCCTTCGACTCGGCTCAGGGAGCAAGGAACAAATCACATTAACAGCCTTGGCGCTTGCTATACTTAAAGGCGATCGACTATTTAGCTACTGTAAATTAATCTTGTTGGTGTAAAATTTTCAAATCACCATGAATAGCCTAGGTAACTTCCGGGCGATCGTCTAAAATTTGCAAAATCAATAATTTCAGCTTAAAAATGCACGTAGTGCAGTAAGTCTATGGTCAAATCGAGCGTTTTCCGCCTCCTGTAGCATCTATATAATGTTTATTCAACTTCTTCACTATGACTAATAATTTGTTAACAATTCCCGGTTATCACATCATCGAAGAAATCTATAATGGATCTAGAACACAGGTTTATCGAGGTGTTACTGAGTCCAACCAAAAAGTGATTATCAAACTGCTCAAAACTGAGTATCCCACTTTTAGCGAACTCGTGCAGTTTCGGAATCAGTACACCATTACCAAAAATCTTGACCTTCCCGGAATTGTCAAACCGATTGCACTCTTAAACTACCGCAATGCTTTTGCTCTGGTAATGGAGGATGTGGGCGCTGTTTCCCTGGCTGAGTATACTGCTAATGCCAAGCAATTGGATAATATCCAATCAAATAACTCTGACGCCTCGCCCCAGAGTTCGCCCCTAGCGCTAGATGAATTTTTGCCGATCGCGCTTCAGGTTGTCCAAACCCTAGAAGGACTATATCACAACCGAATTATTCACAAAGACATCAAGCCCCAGAATATTATTATTAACCCTGAAACTAAAGAAATTAAATTAATTGACTTCAGCATTTCCTCACTGTTACCGAGAGAAAACCAGGAAATTCAAAATCCCAAAGTCTTAGAAGGAACTCTGGCTTATATGTCCCCGGAACAAACGGGACGAATGAATCGAGGTATCGACTACCGCACCGACTTTTACTCGCTGGGAGTTACTTTTTACCAACTACTAACAGGACAATTACCATTTAATTCCACCGAGCCCATGGAACTGGTTCACTGTCATATTGCCAGAATGCAAATTCCTCCAATAAATTTGGTTCCAGCTATGGGAATGATGGTGAATAACATGATTATGAAATTGATGGCAAAAACTCCAGAATTACGCTATCAAAGTGCTTCTGGACTGCGCTATGACCTAGAAAAGTGTTGGCGGCAATGGCAAGAAAATGGCAACATTACCGAGTTTGCGTTGGGAAATCGGGATATTTGCGATCGCTTCATCATTCCCGAAAAACTCTACGGTAGAGAAACTGAAGTTAAAGCCCTATTAGAAGCCTTCGATCGCGTCAGCGAAGGTAGCAGAGAAATTATGCTAGTTGCTGGCTTTTCTGGCATTGGTAAAACTGCTGTAGTGAATGAAGTGCACAAACCCATTGTCCGCGAAAGGGGTTATTTCATCAAAGGAAAATTTGACCAATTCAAGCGCGATATTCCCTTTTCTGCATGGGTGCAAGCATTCCAGAATTTAATGAGGCAATTACTCACTGAAAGTCCTGCCCAGGTGCAGAAATGGAAAGTTAAAGTATTTGAGGCTTTGGGTGAAAACGGTCAGGTCATTGTTGATGTCATTCCTGAATTAGAACACCTAATTGGCAAGCAGAAAAAAGTTTCAGAACTAGAGGGGACTGCCGCTAAAAATCGCTTCAATCTATTATTTCAAAACTTCATCCGAGTGTTCGCAACAAAAGAGCATCCTTTAGTAATTTTCTTGGATGATTTGCAGTGGGCAGACTCGGCTTCATTGAAGCTAATACAATTGTTGATGAGCGAGACGAATACCCGCTATGTATTGTTAATCGGAGCGTATCGGGATAATGAAGTTTTTCCAGCACACCCACTGATCCTGACCTTGGATGAGATTCGCAAATACTCGGCAACAGTCAACCAAATAACTTTAGCACCCCTAGATAAAACTTCCCTGAATCGCCTGATTGCCAATACTCTTTCCTGTCCACCAGAAAGGGCGATTTCTCTGACAGAACTGGTTTTCGCCAAAACTCAAGGCAATCCTTTTTTTGCTACTCAATTTCTCAAATCTTTGCAGGTCGATGGGTTAATATCATTTGATGTCCCCCCCCCAACCCCTGCTTGCGAAGGGGGGGCAAGGGGGGGGTGGCAATGTGATATTGCCCAAGTTAGGACGCTAGCTTTGACCGATGATGTGGTCGAGTTTATGGCAATTCAGTTGCAAAAACTGCCTATAAATACCCAGGAAGTCCTGAAACTTGCAGCTTGTATTGGCAATCAGTTTGACTTGGCAACTCTGGCAATTGTTCATAAAAAATCTCAGACTGAGACATCTGCTGATTTGTGGAAAGCGTTGCAAGAAGGGTTAGTTATTCCGATTAGTGAAGTTTACAAGTTTTTTGGGGACTCGGAATCAGTTGAAGTTGCACAAGCGTCGGATTTATCGGTTCCCTACAAGTTTTTACATGACCGAGTGCAGCAAGCAGCATATTTTTTGATTCCCGAATCCCAGAAACAGTCCACCCATCTCGAAATTGGGCAACTGCTGTTCAGGAATACTCCTGAAGCAGAAAGAGAAGAAAAAATTTTTGATATTGTCAACCAGTTGAATATGGGGGTGGAGTTAATTGACTCTCAGTCTGAGCGAGATCAACTAGCTCAATTAAATTTAATCGCCGGACGTAAAGCTTTAACTTCAACTGCTTATGCTGCGGCAAATATGTATCTCCAAACAGGGATTGAACTCTTGAGGGCTAACTGCTGGCAGAATCAGTATGAATTGACCCTGAATCTCTATGTTGCTGCTGCCGAAGCTGCCTATTTGAATGCTGACTTTGATGGTATGGATACCCTAGCAGCACAGGTTTTGCAACACGCCCAAACAATTTTAGAGCGAGTTAAAATTTACGAAATAAAAATTGCTGCTCAGACAGCCCAGAGCAAGGTGTTAGAAACGATCGCAGTCGCCAGAGACGCACTCTTACAATTGGGAATTGAACTCCCTACCACACCTGATGAAGCCTCGATCGGCAAAGCGCTACAAGCCCTTGCAGGCTACCTCGGCGACAGAAAGATTGAGGAACTAATTGACCTACCTGTGATGAGAAATCCACAGACTCACGCAGCTATGCAACTGTCTGGTATGTTGTTTCCACCCGTTTTCCAGGGAATGCCCGGTTTACTGCCCCTACTTAGCTCGACGATGGTGAGTTTATCGCTCCAATTTGGGAATGCACCCGCATCGACGGTGGGGTATGCGATGCACGGGATGGTGTTGTGTGCATTTTTTCAAGAAGTGGAAACGGGCTATGGCTATGGGCAATTGGGGCTGAATTTGCTCGATCGCTTAAATGTACGGGAATTGAAGTCCACAGTTTTACTTTTGTTTGGTGGCTGGATTCAGCATCGTAAAGAAGCTCTTTTAGCAACACTACCGACACTGAAAGATGGCTTTACGGCTGGCATGGAAACTGGCGACTTTGTAGACGCTGGCTACAACATATACATTTATTTTTATACCCATTTATTCGCTGGGGTAGAACTAGACACTTGGGAAGCAGAAATAGCAGGTTACAGGGGTGTCATGGCGCAGTTGAAACAATATTCTGCTCAAATTTATTTGGATATGATTCAGCAGACGGTGCAGAACTTGAGGGAAACCCGTATTCACTCGGATTGCTTAATCGGGGAAGCCTATGATGAAACGGTGATGATTCCCAAGCATTATCAGGACAATGAATTCACGGCGATCGCCTGTGCCTGCATCTTCAAACTGCTGCTTGCTTACTGCTATGGAAACTACACGGCTGCCCTAGACAACATTACCCAAATTAAACAGTATGTGATGGGAGTATCGGGATCGACTTTTGTTCCCATTTTCCATTTCTATGCCGCCCTCACCCACCTAGCACTTTTGCCCACAGATTCAGCAATTGAGCAAACTGAAATTCTTGCCTTAGTGGAAACCCATCAAACTACTCTGCATCAGTGGGCGCAAAATGCTCCCATGAATTATTTGCATAAATTGTATTTAGTAGATGCTGAACGACATCGAGTTTTAGGTCAAAATATGGAGGCGATTGATAATTACGATCGCGCTATTAAACTCGCCAAAGAAAACGAGTACATCAATGAAGAAGCACTAGCTAACGAACTCGCAGCCAAATTTTATCTAACCTGGGGCAAAGAGAAAATTGCTCAAGTCTACCTAACGGATGCTTACTACGCCTATGCACGCTGGGGAGCCAAGGCAAAAGTTGAGGATTTAGAAAAACGTTATCCTCAATTACTTGCGCCGATTTTAAATCAGAAAATGAGCTTAAAGACAGGGGAGACAATTGCTCAAACGATGAGTGGAACTGTTACAGGTACAAGTTCAGGTGTTTCACAAATCCTGGATTTGGCAACCGTAATCAAAGCATCTCAATCACTCTCAGGCGAAATTAATCTCGATAAGTTGCTCTCCACTTTGATGCAAGTGATGATAGAGAATGCGGGAGCCGAAACAGGAGCGATGATTTTGATACAAGGAGATTCATTGTTCCTCGCTGTTCAATGTGCTACTGGTAAATCGTGCAACCTAAACTCAACTCCAGTTGTTGACTCTAACGAAATTCCGATCGCAATTATTAACTATGTCTGGCGCACCCAAGAAACTCTGGTAATAAATGATGCCACTACAGAGGCTACCTTTGCTGCTGACTCTTATATCATCCAGCATCAACCAAAGTCTGTTTTGTGTCTGCCGATTCAACATCAAGGAAAGCCGAGCGCAATTCTGTACCTTGAAAATAATCTGGTGACTAATGCCTTTACGGACGATCGCCTCGCAGTCTTAAATATCTTAGCGTCTCAAGCAGCAATTTCGATTGAAAATGCTCAACTCTATGCTAATTTAGAAACTAAGGTTGAGGAACGTACCCAAGAACTTTCACAGGCTTTAAATACTCTCCAATCTACCCAAGACGAACTGATTCAATCGGAAAAGATGGCTGCATTGGGACAATTGGTGGCGGGAGTAGCTCATGAAATCAATACACCTTTGGGAGCGATTTGTTCCTCCGTAGGTTCTATTGGTGATTTCTTGAGTCAAAATCTCAATCAATTACCCTCATTTTTTCAATCACTATCGCCACAACGCCAACAGCAATTTATCGAGATGTTGGAGCGATCGCAACAAAATACTACAATTGTATCGGGCCGAGAACGCCGCCAATTGAGGAAAGCTATTGTCAGCCAACTACAAGCTCAAGGCATTGCTGAGGCTGATACTGTGGCCAATCTGCTTCTAGATTTGGGAATTTGCGATCGGCTTGAGCCTTTTCTCTCTATATTCCAAGATGCCGAGTGTGACAACTTTCTCAAAACCGTGCGCCAGTTTGTCCGTTTGCAAGAAAGTACACGAGACATTAAAACTGCTTCTGAAAGAGCAACAAAAATTGTCTTTGCACTCAAAACCTATGCCCGATTTAACCAAACTGGAGAAACCATTGAAGCGAATATTATTGATGGAGTTGAAGTGATTTTAACCCTATATCAAAATCAACTTAAACAGGGAATAGAGGTAATTCGTAATTATCAAGAGTTGCCCAAAATTAGCTGCTACTTTGATGAATTAAATCAAGTTTGGACTAATTTAATTCATAATAGTTTGCAAGCTATGAATAACCGAGGGACTTTGACCATTGATGCTAGGGAGGAAAATGGGTCTATAATGGTGAGTATTACTGATAGTGGTTCTGGTATTCCTGAAGAGGTTAAGGCGAAGATTTTTAATCCTTTCTTTACAACTAAACCACCAGGAGAAGGTAGTGGTTTAGGGCTGGATATCGTTAGGAAAATTGTAGAAAAACATGGAGGTGTGATTGAATTTAAATCAATTCCTGGTCAAACTACTTTTACTGTTTCTTTACCGATAGATAGCTAGCCCATAATAAATGTCGCTTGTAGTCGAGTCTAGATCCCCCCTAACCCCCCTTAATAAGGGGGGGACAAGAGCATTCAAAGTCAACCCCTACTCCCCTTTTTAAGGGGGATTTAGGGGATCTAGACTAGACTATAAATTAGAGG
>NZ_JBGJZU010000106.1:0-18350 GCF_041354475.1 Microcoleus sp. | reverse complement strand
GATTGAAAGGGTCACTTCTGATTGAGTCTCCAAGAGTTGCTTACCTCTAATACTACAACTTAATAGTTACCCAATCCGGGAAGAATGTCAATAGGTGTCTACCAAAAGTTTTTCAGCCCCCTACCCTTTAGGGCTGGGTTGCTGACTATACATACTACAAAGACATCTACCAAATCTCACTGATTGTTAGCAAATGTTAAAAAAAAAATTAAAAAAAATTCTACACTTAATCAACCTCACCCCGCCACTGGCAGAGTGAGGTTGAAATCATCAAAAACTAGCAACCTTGCGAGAACAGCCCCGGATAAAATCCAGTGCCGCCCCACAATCACCAGTTGTTCTAGAACAACTCGAAGTTGCTTGCAGTAATCGTCAGACCAGGTGTCAACTGAGCCACAGTCAGCACAGAAGAGCCTTGGTTGAAGTACAACACACCGCTTGTCGGATCGTAGACCAACTTGTTCGCCGTAGCAGCAGTTGGAGTCGCTGGCGTGAAACCAGAAACCACAACAAACTCGCTAGCATCGAAGGTTGTGCCCAAAGCAGCGAAAGCACCGCCGGACTTCAAGCGAATCTTATCTTCCACAGGTGTAAAGTCAGTGATCGTGTCTACACCGAAATCTCCACCAGCCGAAGCGAAGTAGAAGGTATCGCTGCCAGCACCGCCTGTCAGGACATCCGAACCTCTGTCGCCAGAGATAAAGTCATTGCCAGCACCGCCATCAACAGTATCGTTGCCTTGACCGCCGTAGACGCTATCGTTGCCGTCACCGCCACTGACGATATCATTGCCAGCACCACCGTAGACCATATCATTGCCCGCACCGCCAAGTACGGTGTCGTTTCCTTGATCTCCAGAAACGGTGTCATTGCCAGCACCGCCATCGAGGAGGTCATTTCCTTGATTGCCAAAGAGTAAGTCATCGCCATCGCCACCAGATACAATGTCGTTACCTTTACCAGCAGCTACAATATCGTTGCCAGGACCGGCACCGATGACATCATTGCCTTTACCTGATAGAACCAGGTCGTTGCCAGCACCAGCGTTGATGATATCGTTGCCATCAAAAGTCAGGATGATGTCGGCTTGTGGACCGCCAGTCAACCTGTTGTCGCCTGCGATACCTCTAATATTTGAGCCACCACCCGGCAGTGTGACTGAAATTGCTGGCGTAGTTGGATTAGTTAGCTGTGTCATTTACACTCCTCCTAAAAGATGAATCATTTTTCTACAATACACTTTTCCCTCCAAAGGGATTCAATAAATTAAACCGGACATCGGTTGAGACTCTAATTTACCCATCTGCTATAGGCTGTCATCTGAAGTACCCCAACTAAGCTTCGTTATAGTTGGGGCTTCCAACTAACACAAAGATAATACAATATGCTGCAAATACACATCAACCATTTTTCATCCGATCGCGAACTCAATAGGGAGAAATCGCACCGGAGTGGTATTTAGTGTCGATCGCAACTGGTTCGATCGCCCGGAATCGGGTTTTGACCAAGTTGGGTTCTGTTAGTATACTGCTATACAAATATTCTAGACAAGTCTAGACATTTGCTTCTTGCTTCATCGGGAGCATGGGAGCGGCTATCCCTCAGCAAGCTTTCACGGTTTAGCGAACCGCGATACATTAATTGCTCTCATCAACCAGACTTTTGAGATCCACTGATAGTTCCCCAAAAATCCAAATTTTTGCGACCATCTAAGATTGGCTCTGCACCATGACCATCCAGCAATCTGCCTACAAACGACCACATTCATTCCCACACCCAGACTGACTCGTCTCCCATCGGCAGCTAATTATGCCATAGCCAATCCCCAATCGCCAATCCCCAATCGATTAACTGGGGCTGAAAGTAGCAACTCTTTCGGAATGAGAAAATCAGCCATATTGCTGTTGACATCCAGACAATAGTGAGCTGCGATACAATTTGCAATAATCCCGCACCACGAGAGCCAAATGCCACCGGGCCCACCACCAGATTGAACTCATAACCAGAAAGCAGCCTTGTATTCAATTACACCATGTGTTCCGAACTCTTGCCTCAATAATTAACTAGGATTCTTCCTCTAACTTAGCTGCTTCTACTGGGGGTCTTTTGATACTTATTTGCAAAAAGGAGAGGGGCAGAACTACAGGCCAAAAAAGAGGACCGAACACTAAAGCGACCCAAGATATCCAGTCTGTTTTAGACGTAGCCGTATCCTTCCAAAAACGTTGAAACCAAACTAAAAAAACCATTGAAGCAATCAAGAAATAACCAATAACTATCATGTTTCCCCGCCTCTGTTTTTCTGAACTCACAGTGTTTGTGATTATTATATATCAGATTGATTTCGGATTTTGGATTTCGGATGCTCGCCACTGATTAGTCACTGGGGCTTCAGTCACTGGGGCTTCAGTCAGTAGTCAGCAGTCCAACAATTTCAGATTGGGGATGTGAGATTGTCGATTGTGCCCGTCAGTCAGTTGGGGCGTTAGATTGAATCCGAGGCTTGGTTCTGCTTTAAATCCCAAATCCCGGCCTCAAATTAGCCTAGTCACCAGTCAGACTTCACCCCTTGGCCGTCATCAGTAGCAAGACATTAGGAATTATGAACTTAAGTGTTAAAATATTTTAAGATATAATAGCGATTAGAGCCTAGTCCAAAGCTACAAATTGAGACGGATTTAGTACGGGACTCCTGGGAGCGATTAGATACAAGCCCCAGAGTGAATCACCGATGACACAAATCACTAATTTCCCGCCAATAAATCACATTTACTCGTGTATGGGAATCACATCAATCTTAAATCAATAAGTCAATACTATCAAAAGTGAGTTCAATAAAAATCCAATGATGACCAAAACACTTTTACCTCAATTTACGATTGCAGAGCTAGTCTTTCAGGTATATCACTCTGGTTTATTAACTCGGACTCACCGACAACAGATCAGGACAGCACTACTAAACGAGTGTCTCACCGAAGAAGATCAGACAGCCATCAACCGTTTGCTGCACGCTGTGCGTCGCGGGTGGCTGAAAGTAGTAGATTAAAATCAGCCCCCATCTGATTGGGGATTTTGAATTTAAGATTGGAAATTTGGGATTTGGCCAGTCCTCAGTATCGGAAGCAATCAATCTAGGGCTTTGCTCCCTGGATACTTTCATGCCATTGTCATCAAAATATTGAATAATATCTGTAACATTTCAATCATATTAGGCATGAGCGACCTTTACATTTCTTGGTCAGATTACCATCGAAAAATTGAGGATTTGGCTGTAAAAATTGATGAATCTCAGTGGAACTTCGATAGCATTGTGTGTCTAGCCCGTGGTGGGCTGCGGGCTGGCGATATTTTGTCGCGGATTTTCCACAAACCCCTGGCAATTTTAGCAGCCTCATCCTATGGTGGAGCCGAGGGGAAAGTCCGAAGTTCGATTAAATTTGCCCGCGATTTGACCATGGTGGGCGATGATTTAGGTAAAAAAGTTCTGCTGGTTGACGATTTGGTCGATTCGGGGGTGAGTTTGCAGCAAAGTATCCTGTGGCTGAAGAGTCGCTACAGCCCAGATATTCAGGAAATTCGGACGGCGGTGCTTTGGTACAAAGCTGGTTCCGCTGCGAAACCAGATTATTATGTAGATTATTTAGCTGATAATCCTTGGATTCATCAACCCTTTGAAATGTATGAAAATATGAGTACGGCTGATTTGCGCGCGAAAGTTAGCAAATAAAAGAGTGACATACTCCCACATCAAATCTGATTACAGATTATGATGTGGGCTTCTTAACAGCCCGATGAAGGCTAAACATATAGTGGTTCTCAGTCGAAGGGTAGCACAAGTGCCCAAGGCCCACTGTTTATTTAGCCTTTATTTCGTTTGTAATTCCTCTCGAACCCAAGCTCGAAAGGCTCTGATAGTTGGGCTTCTG
Organism: Microcoleus sp.; assembly: GCF_041354475.1. Taxonomy (NCBI): domain Bacteria; kingdom Bacillati; phylum Cyanobacteriota; class Cyanophyceae; order Oscillatoriales; family Microcoleaceae; genus Microcoleus; species Microcoleus sp. The sequence continues at coordinate 14,424 of NZ_JBGJZU010000106.1, read as the reverse complement.
CCTTCGGTTTTACTGCGATCGACATATTGAGGAATTAGATCGATAATGGGAAAGTCGGGGAAGTTTTGGTTGCTACTGGACTCGGTATATTTTCCCTCTTCGAGCCGATAAATCTTCAGCACTTCCCCGTCATATCTCCAGAGTTCGGGAACTCCTAAAGCTTCATAGCAGTTTAAACTCGTTTGTGAAGAATTATCAATCTCGATCGCCAAATCAGGCGGCGGGTCTACAGTTAAATCTAGCCTGTCTTTCCCTCTGACAGCAGCTTGATTTTGGATGTAAAAACAGTCATCAGGTTCTACACCTGTTTGCATATCTTGGCGTTTGAAGGTAGTCGAACCTAAAACTTCACAATCCACATTAAGTTCTTCCAGGAGTACGTTAACCAAGTATCCAATCAACGATTTAGCTTTCTCATGTTTTGGTAGTGGCATCCTGATTTCCAATATTCCTTTGTAATAAGCAAGTCGAACTGCATAACCTTCTCCTAATTCGTCTAAAATAGCTTCGTAGATTTCCCAGCTAACATTTTGTAACTGCACTTGATTGCCGGGAGGAACGATTAGTTGGTTTAGTGCAAATACTGTAGGCTTAACTTGAGTTTGCATGATATTCGGCTGCTTGTAGGATTGAGAATCATGGCTCTATTTTATCAAGGGATTTAGAAATAGATTGCCACAGCTTTCAAGAACAGGCTCTCCGGCCTGTTTCACAATAATATTAATTTTTTTGTGGCACGGGTCGGAGAACCCGTGCAAGTTTAGTGACACAATTACCGCACCGAAAGAATGCGCGCACCCAATTCCATACTTTCCGCCAAAACTTCCTGCCGCGCCCACTTATCCGCAGCCAAAATATCATCTAAACCAGGATTTGCACAGTTATCTTGTTGATGTTTATCGCAGGTATTTTCAATCAATTTCGGAATGTCCAAAAACTCAATTTTTTCCTCCAAAAAGAGTGATACCGCCTGTTCGTTCGCCGCATTCAATACCGCAGGCATGGAACCGCCAGCCCGTCCAGCCGCATAGGCTAACTGCATACAAGGATACTTTTTATGGTCTGGTTCTCGGAAAGTCAAATCCCCGGCTTTTACCAAATCAAATGGTTTCCAATCAGTATAAATTCGCTCTGGCCAAGACAAGGCATAAAGCAGTGGCAACCGCATATCTGGCCATCCCAATTGTGCTAAAACCGACGTATCTTGCAGTTCTATTAAGGAGTGAATTATGCTCTGGGGATGAATGACAATATCAATGTCGTCATAATCCATTCCAAACAAATAGTGAGCCTCAATTACTTCTAACCCTTTATTCATCAAAGTTGCCGAATCAATGGTGATTTTCTGTCCCATGGACCAATTCGGATGTTTCAAAGCATCCGCCACTTTCACTTCCGCTAACTTTTCAATGGGCAAATCTCGAAAAGAACCTCCCGAAGCAGTAAGAATAATCCGCCGCAAGCCACCTGGAATTACCCCTTGGAGACACTGAAAAATTGCGGAATGTTCCGAGTCTGCTGGTAATATTTTAACTCCGTGTTTTTCGATGAGGGGGTTGACAACGGGACCGCCTGCGATTAATGTTTCTTTATTGGCTAAGGCGATATCTTTACCTGCTTGGATAGCGGCAATTGTTGGTAACAAACCAGCACAGCCCACTATGCCCGTGACGACGGCTTGAGCGTCGCCATATTTGGCAACTTCGACAATGCCTGTCTCCCCAGCCAGTAAAATAGGTTGAGGGTCGATATCTGCGATCGCCTCTTGTAATTCCTGTAATTTATCTTCGTCCCCAATCGCGACAATGGATGGCCGAAATTGTCTGATTTGTTGCGCCAGCAATGTCACATTTCGTCCGCAGGTTAAGCCGACAATCCGAAATTGTTCGGGGTATTGAGCTACAATATCTAGAGTTTGAGTGCCGATGGAGCCTGTAGAGCCGAGAAGAGTTATAGCTTTCACAATTTTTTAAGGTTTTGTGGATCATTCTAATATTACGATTGCGGGGATGAAATTTGGCGATCGACTAATAGACCTCTCCAATAATTTTTGTGGAACAGGTATTCAGCCTGTTCCCACCTTAGTTTTCGGGAGATGTCTAATGAATTGGAGGATTTGTCAGGAGTCAGGTAGTGGCAGATTTTATGCGGAATGAGTCGAATTTTGATGATTCCAGTGAGGACAGCGGCGTCTCCATCACGGAAAATATAGAAGAAAGTCGATCGCAGCTACCGTCGAGTTTGCTAATTGCGATCGCCACTACAGCGACAATTTTATTTTTGTCTAGCAGTTTGCGACACGCCTTGTTTCAATCCACTGCTTTCGATTTAGGCATTTTTGACCAAGCGATTTACTTAATCAGCCAAAACCAAACGCCTTTTTCCTCTTTGATGCAGATGCACATTTTAGGCGACCACGCAGCGGTAATATATTATCCCCTAGCTTGGTTGTACAAAATTTACCCCGATGTGCATTGGCTGTTTTTAGTACAAGCAGTGGCTTTATCCCTGGGGGCTTGGCCTAGCTGGAGTTTAGCACGCTTGGCAAGTTTGAATCCAGAACAATCCCGCGCGATCGCATTTATTTACTTACTATATCCCGTAGTATTTAACATCAACTTATTTGATTTTCACCCAGAAGTAATCGCCTTACCCGCACTTTTAGCAGCAATTTTTGCAGCCCGTTTAAACAAAATTCTGTGGTTTAGTGCGGCTATTTTATTAATTTTAAGTTGCAAAGCAGTTTTGTCCCTAACTGTCGCAGCCATGGGTTTATGGCTATTGTTATGCGAAAAAAAACAACGATGCGGCGCGATCGCACTTGTGTTCGGCATCGCCTGGTTTGTGATTGCTTCCCAAAAAATTATTCCCTTCTTTAGCGGTAGCGAAGTCGCCGGAGTAGGGCGCTACAGTTATCTAGGAAAATCGGTACTAGAAATTATTATAAACATCATCTTAAAGCCACAATTAATCTTAGGTAAATTCTTTTCAATTGATACTTTTAAATATATATTTCTACTCAGCTTACCACTATTTTGGGGATTGTTGCCATTCTCCAGCAAAATAGGAATGCGATATTTGCTTCCACTGATTCCAGCCCTCCCAACTCTCGCCATCAATATTCTCTCAGACTTGCCATTTCAACGCAGCTTAGCCTATCAATATTCAGTGCCTATAATTCCATTTTTATTATTAGCGGTTATCTCGAAGTCAACGCCCGTCAACCCCGCACAGTCTACCCCCCCCTACTCCGCACAGTCAACCCCCCCCTACCCCCCCCAAGGGGGGAAATTAGGAGATAAAAATGTTGAATTCTCGCAACCAATTAATTCTGAGTCAACCCCCCCCTACCCCCCCCAAGGGGGGAAATTAGGAGATAAAAATGTTGAATTCTCGCAACCAATTAATTCTGAGTCAACCCCTCCCTACCCCCCCCAAGGGGGGAAATTAGGAGATAAAAATGTTGAATTCTCGCAACCAATTAATTCTGAGTCAACCCCCCCCTACCCCTCCCAAGGGGGGAAAGTAGGAGATAAAAATGTTGAATTTTCGCCACCAATTAATTCTGAGTCAACCCCCCCCTACCCCTCCCAAGGGGGGAAAGTAGGAGATAAAAATGTTGAATTCTCGCAACCAATTAATTCTGAGTCAACCCCCCCCTACCCCCCCCAAGGGGGGAAAGTAGGAGATAAAAATGTTGAATTCTCGCAACCAATTAATTCTGAGTCAACCCCCCCCTACCCCTCCCAAGGGGGGAAAGTAGGAGATAAAAATGTTGAATTCTCGCAACCAATTAATTCTGAGTCAACCCCCCCCTACCCCCCCCAAGGGGGGAAATTGGGAGATGAAAATGTTGAATTTTCGCCACCAATTAATTCTGTGTCAACCCCTCCCTACTCCCCACAAGGGGGGAAATTGGGAGATGAAAATGTTGAATTGTGGCAACCAATTAATTCTGAGTCAACCCCCCCCTACCCCCCCCAAGGGGGGAAATTGGGAGATAAAAATGTTGAATTCTCGCAACCAATTAATTCTGAGTCAACCCCCCCCTACCCCCCCCAAGGGGGGAAATTAGGAGATGAAAATGTTGAATTCTCGCAACCAATTAATTCTTTTTTCCCCTTGAAAATTTCCCAACTCCCTCAATTTTGGCTGGGAATGGAATTACCAAAAGCCATGATAATTTGGTCGTTAATCATCTTCCTGTTTCTCGGCGAGTACAAAGATTTTTTTCTGTATCTAAATAGACTAGATACTTGGCAAGCAACACGGGACGCGATCGCACAAATTCAACCCCAAAGCAGTATCTTAACAGACAATAGACTGGCCCCTCACTTTGCCCACCGCCCCATCGTCAAATTGCTTTCCCAAATTTCACCCCAAACAGATTTAGCTGAATTTAAATACATATTATTAAACCAACGCCATCCCTGGCCAGATACCGAAAAAATTGGTAATAACTTAGCCACTCAACTGCAAAGCACTCCCCAATTTCAATTAACCTATCAAAAAGAACAAGTTCTGCTATTCAAACGCATCGCTGATTAAACCCATAAAATGCTAACCTTAAAATCCCTAAAACTCCATCCAGTATTTTTAATGATTGTCGCCACAACAATCGTCTTATTTGCTTGCAGTAGCGTGCGACACGCTTTGTTTCATTCCACTGCCTACGACTTAGCCATTTTTGACCAAGCCATTTATTTAATCTCTCAAAATCAAACGCCATTTTCTTCTTTAATGGCAGTTAATATTTTAGGCGATCACGCGGCCTTTATTTTTTATCCCCTGGCTTTACTTTACAAAATATATCCAGACGTTCATTGGCTGTTATTCGTACAAGCAATTTCCTTAGCTTTGGGTGCTTGGCCTAGTTGGAGTTTAGCACGTCAAGCAGGCTTAGATGAAAAAAAATCAATGGCAGTGGCAGCAGTCTATCTGCTTTATCCCGCAGTATTTAATGTCAATCTTTTTGACTTTCATCCAGAAGTAATTGCTTTCCCCGCGCTTTTAGCAGCAATCTTGGCGGCGCGGCTGAACAAAATACTATGGTTTTGTGCAGCCATTGTCTTAGTTTTGAGTTGCAAAGCCGTGTTATCTTTAACTGTGGCAGCCATGGGTTTTTGGCTGTTATTTTTTGACAAACAGCGGAATTGCGGACTAATCGCTTTATTTCTAGGTGTGGGTTGGTTTTTGATAGCAACTCAGGCCATTGTACCCTATTTTAATCAAGGGAAAGAACACGCGGGAATTGGCAGATATCAATATTTAGGTAAGTCGGTTTTAGAAATAGCTGCTAATTTGATATTGAAGCCCCATCTAATTTTAACACGTTTGTTTTCTGGGGAGACTTTTGGGTATTTAGCCTTATTGCTATTTCCGGTAATTTGGTGGATTTCTCCACGGCATCTGACACCTTTGATTAGTGCAGTGCCGATGTTAGCTATGAACATTCTTTCGGATATTCCGGCTCAAAGAGATTTAATTCATCAATATTCTATTCCCATATTCCCGTTTTTATTGGTGGCAGTGATTGCCAATTTGTCTGAGTATAATCAGCCGGAATTCAAAATACCTAAAATATTCGATCGCCTCAGAATTTCTAGTTTATCTTGGGAGCGGAATATCGTAATTTGGTCATTAATAAGTTTTTTGTGCTTGGCGAAATACGGCTATTTTTGGAGTATTTATTTAGAAGGCATTGACACTCTGCCGGCAACGAAAGAGGCAATTTCTCTGGTTCAAACTAAAGGCAATGTTTTAACGACATCAAATATTGCTCCGCACTTAAGTCACCGTCCTGTGGTAAAATTAACTTTGGCTCACACGCCGCCTGCAAATCTGACAAAATTTGACTATGTGTTGCTGAATTGGCGCTATCCAGGCTGGATGAGCGATCGAGGTTTTGTGCAAAACTTAGTAACTCAACTCACCAACAATCCCCAATTTCAACTGAAATATCAACGGGATGACATTTATTTATTTACTAAACAGCCCTAAATGCGATCGCCCACAATTTCAAATGCTTTACCACCAGGCAGCAGTGCGTAAACATAGCTAGCCGTCGGTGCCCTTAACTCTGACACCACTTCCCCCTAAGTCTGCGTTACCCAGTCAAGTAGATTTTAAATTACATAAATATCAAGTGTTTAAAATCACATTCTGCGGTACAATTATGAAAAGCTCGTGACATCCTCAACTCCGATCCTAAACTATGAATACAACAGAGAACACAACAGAAAAATCCAAACTCTCCAACGAAAAAACCTTGGAGGCTATGAAGAATTTCTCCGAAACTTACGCCAAGCGCACCGGGACTTACTTTTGTTCCGAGCTTTCTGTCACAGCAGTCGTAATTGAAGGACTAGCAAAAAATAAAGACGAACTAGGTGCTCCCCTATGCCCTTGTCGGCACTACGAAGACAAAGAGGCCGAGGTAAAAGCAGCCTACTGGAATTGTCCCTGCATTCCCATGCGCGAGCGCAAAGAATGTCATTGTATGTTATTTTTGACACCAGACAATGATTTTGCTGGAACGAGTCAGGAAATTGGAATGGATCAGCTTCAAGCAGTCAGAGAGACTATGTAATCAGTTAAGTAGGCGGGCGTTAACTAGCCGCAGTTTTGAAAACAAGTTTTTATGTATAGATATTTTTAAAACTTAGCTATCAAAACTTTTAATCAAATCCGCCTACTACAATAGGTTGCTCCCAAAAAAAACGTCACTGGCGGGAGGACACCGCACAAGCATTATTCAATATGTCTCATTAATTTCTAGAATCAACAATTTCAAATCTTAAATTTAAAACCCAATGGAACAGGAAATGCCGACGGAGTTTTGGCAAGGCATCGAAGAGTTTAATAGTAAACAATTTTACGCTTGTCACGATACTTTAGAGGCCTTGTGGATGGAAGCAGGCGAGCCAGAAAAAAGATTTTATCAAGGACTTTTACAAATTTCTGTGGGACTTTATCACTTAGGAAATCAAAACTGGCGCGGCGCTGTAATTTTGTTGGGAGAAGGGATAAATCGGCTCAGTTATTATCAGCCTAGTTATGCGGGAATTGCTGTGGCAGATTTGCTGCAACAAAGCACTCAACTATTGAATGCTTTGCAACAAGCTGGTTCGGAAAAAGTGGCGGATTTTTTACCATTATTAATTGGTGTGGAAGTTGCGAATTTGCAATTGCCACGCATTAGTTATTAGTTATTAGTTATTGGAGGCAGAGTCTGGAAGACTCAAAACAAACAAAACAAATAATTAATAACCAATAACAACTAACAATTAACAACTACGATCGCCACTTGACAGAACAGCCGATCGCCTCTGTACTCGAAGGCTCTACCGATTCATCCTTCAGCAATTGGGCGATCGCACTTCGTAGATAAGCCACCTGCACCGCTGCGGCATCATCAGCATTGTCATCAATCAAACCTTTGTAACGCAATCTGCCATCTCGATCTAGCAAAAATACTTCCGGTGTTTTAGAAGCCCCAAAACTTTCAGCGACATCTTGAGCCACATCTCGGATGTAAGGAAAATTGAGTTGATTGTTAGCCGCAAATACTTTCATGTTTTCAAAACTGTCTTCGGGATATTGATTAGCATCATTAGCATTAATCCCGATTAAAGTAAAATCCTCGTCTTGAAAATCTGCTTGCAGTTCTTTTAGGCGATCGAGATACAACTTTACATAAGGGCAGTGATTGCACATAAATACTACCCCGATCGCCCGAAATTTTTCTAAATATCGAGCTAAATGGTGAACTTCTTCATCAACTCCCGGCAGTTCAAAATCTGGAGCGTAGCCATTAATCGGAGTACCCATTGTTTCCCTTAGTAATTTTTTTTCACAGTCAACAGTCAACAGTCAAGAATCATATAAAGTGCAACCTGAATCCATCTTAACCCTATTTTTCAATCCATATCAATCACAACCATCGGATATTTTGTCAAAAACCCGGTGGTTGTGTCAAGGACTAAATAGCTTGCTGGTGGGACAAATCTTTTCATCCTTTTTGCTGATGTTCTAAAGTTAATCAACCCTCGTCTTGCTTTAGCCAACCTTGAGCCACAGCTTGATATCCAATCATTTTGTATGCTAATTTAGCGGCAGTAAATTCTGACACTACAGAATCTACAACAGGTGCTAATTCCATAATGTCACAGCCGATGACTTCGTAGGACTCGAAGACACGGCGCAAAAATCCAGTCAGCGAATACCAATTTAACCCGCCCGGTTCTGGAGTGCCAACCCCAGGAATTAAAGTCGGATCGATGCCATCTAAGTCTATAGTCAAAAATACTCGCTTAGTTGTGATACTGGCAATTGCCCGATCGGCCCAATCTGGTTGAGTAGCAATTTCCCTAGCTCTAATCACATTAAGCTGTTTTGCTTTAATCAAATCAGCTTCTTCCTTACAGATAGCACGAATGCCGATTTGCAGTGTGGGTAAACCCATATCAACCACCCGCCGCATCACACAGGCGTGGTTATGAATCGAACCTTCATACTCGTGTCGCAAGTCGCCGTGGGCATCAACTTGTATAACTGTGAAAGGTTGATCGGGGTATGCTTGGCGATAACCTTCGACAACGCCGGCGGTGATGCTGTGTTCGCCTCCGAGGGAGATCACAAATTTATTTTCTGTAACTAACTGATACACTGCTTCTTGGGTGACTCGCAGCATTTCTAGGGATGAAACTGGTTGGCTGTTGCGGGTATCTGCGATCGGATCTTTTGTATAAATTCCGACATCGTAGCAAACTTCAGAATCGAGTTCTTCGTCGTAGCATTCGAGTTGATGAGAAGCTTCTAGAAGTTTGGCGGGCCCGTTTTCGCAGCCGCGACGGTAAGTGGTGGTAGCCTCGTAGGGAATTGGTAAGATCACTACTTTGGCGGTGTCGTAGTCGGGTACGATTTCTGATCCGAGAAATGGTACGACAGCAGTGGAAATGATCGTTGGCATAGGGGAAATTTCAATAAGGCAAAAAATTCAGCATCTTTAATGGTGGCACAATATTGGCTCGTAGTGCAAAGTAGTCAGTTGACAGTTGACAGTTGACAGTTGACAGTTGGCAGTTGTCAGTTGGCAGTTGGCAGTTGGCAGTTGGCAGTTGGGCCGTTGTCAGTTGGGCCGTTGGCCGTAGTCAACAGTCAACAGTCAACAGTCAACAGTCAACAGCTAACAATGCCCCATGCCCTATGCCCTATGCCCTATCTCAAATCTCAAATCTCAAATCCCATGACTTCTTCTACGTTAACTACTGTTGCACCTCAAACTTGGGTGTGGAAAGGCTTTCCGATTTGTTACCAGACTGCGGGAACCCAGGGGCCTGCGGTGGTGTTTGTCCACGGTTTCGGTGCGTCTTGGGGCCATTGGCGCAAGAATTTGCCGGCATTGGCTGTTGATTGTCGCTGTTTTGCGATCGATCTGATCGGTTTTGGGGCTTCTGCTAAACCTGTGCCGAAACTGGAAATTGACTATTCTTTTGAGACTTGGGGTCAGCTAATTGCTGATTTTTGTCGGGAAGTTGCGGGGGGGCCTGCTTTTTTGGTGGGAAATTCGATCGGCTGTGTGGCGATTATGCAAGCTGCTGTGGATTTTCCTGAGATTGCTTCTGGTGTCGTTTTACTTAATTGTTCTTTGCGCTTGTTGCACGATCGCAAACGGGCCCAAATGCCTTGGTATCGCAGTTTAGGAGCGCCCATAGCACAAAAAGTTTTAAATGTCAAATGGATTAGTCAATTATTTTTCAAACAATTGGCCACGCCGAATACAGTGCGAAAAGTGCTTTTGCAAGCTTATCACCGTCCTGAAGCTGTTACTGATGAACTGATAGAAATGTTGTTGAAACCAGCGCGAGATCCTGGTGCTGTGGAAGTTTTTGTAGCATTTATTAGTTATTCTCAAGGTCCGTTACCGGAGGATTTGTTGCCTCGTTTGAGCTGTCCTGCTTTGATTTTGTGGGGTACGGATGACCCTTGGGAGCCGATCGCCCTTGGACGAGAATTAGCCAAATACCCAGCGGTTGAACAGTTTATTCCTTTGGAGGGGGTTGGCCATTGTCCCCAGGATGAAGCGCCGGAATTGGTGAATCCTATTTTACTTGATTGGATTAAAGGGCGATCGGCATTGCCAGCAAATTAGTATGATTGAACCGCGAAGACGCGAAGGACACGAAGGAAGAAGTGGGAAGAAGAAATTCTACTCGTTACCAGGCTCTGGCCTGGTAATGCCGATCGGGAGGCTCTGCCTCCATTTTGGAGCCTGGTAATGCCGATCGCGAGGAAGGCTGACTTTCTATTTTCCTTTTTCGAGGCAGAGCAAGAGTGATATGGGTTCCCAGGCTGGAGCCTGGGAACCAGTTATAGTTCAAACAAACAGGAAACTATCAGGTGTAAAGTTGCCTTGAATTACAGCTATTTGGTCTGATGTACCTGCTAAATTGATGGAGTTACCAACAATATTGTAGTTGGAAATATTCCCACGTAATTGGATGCGATCTATTCCTGGCTGAAAATCTTGAATCGATGCAAATCCGGTGCCACTATAGTAGGTCTTGGTGGCATCTCCTAGCACAAAAACATCTCTACCCTTACCCCCAATCAGCACATCTGTTTCATTACTTCCTGGTGTGGCACTCAAGGGATTTACTCCAATTAGCGTATCATTTCCACGCAAACCTGAGAGTGTATCGTTACCTTCTCCTCCTACTAAAGTATTGTTTTCGATGTTTCCGGTAAGGACATCTACATTGGGAGTACCTGTGACATTAACGAAATTCTCTACCGTAAAATTCAGAGTGCCGATAGTGGGTATATTGTTAACGGCTAACCGATTCTGGGACAAGTCCACGTTAATAGAAGCTGTGCCGCTACCTGTTGAAGCATCGATGGTATTAATCTGTCCTAAAGGAGCAATTATGTCTTCTATGCTTTGCAGGGTATCATTACCGGCTGTGCCTTTGCTGACAAGGCCTTGAGCCTTCAGGGTAATGCCACTTCCTAGGGAAAGATAGCTAATTGTATCTGTCCCTAATCCTCCTATTATGCTATCAGTGCCGCTACTACCTAGGATGAAGTTGTTTAAACTATCTCCGGTAATATTGTCGTTTCCTGCTGTGGTATTGATACTGTTGGCTGGCGGTGCGGGTGGAGTTTGGTTTTGGGGAGGTAGAGCAGAACTGGTGATTTGTCCGCCTTGATTTGGAGGTGGTGGATTGCCGGGTGTACCTTGATTTTGAGGTGGTGGATTGCCTGGTGCATTAATTAAATTAGGATTAGGAAATAGTTGTGGCATGGTGTAATTACCTCGATTATTTTTCTAAGTTTCAAGCAGTTGTCAGGCTACAGAAATTGATTCTTGCTCGCCCTTTGCTTTAGTCGCTACAATCATTAAGCTGGTTGAAGATGACATTTATCCCTGTGCTAGGATTACAGTTTTGTAATCCGGAGAAATTAGCGTTTTTCTGAATTTTGGGGTAAATTACGATCGCGGGAGTGGACGCGGTGGAATGCCCAAAATTTGAATCAACTGTGCTTCGCTGACTCCCAATTTTTTCGCAGCACCGGGAATATCTAAAGGAGGGGGCGGAGGAGGGGGTGGACAATTCTTGTCACTTGGTGGTTCCGGGGGTTTGGCGGGTAGCCCCAATGCTTCGATTAACTTGGCTTCGGTGACTCCTAATTGTTTGGCCGCTGTGGCAAAATCTATACGGGGCGGATGTCTGCGCTCTTGACTTGGTTCTGGTGCGCTCTGGGCTAGTAGAGTATTAGAAGAACTAGCTGTAGTCCGATTCTGGAAAGTCAAGCTGCTAAATCCCAGCAGCAAGGCTGTAGCAGGTAGTGCGAGTAGTGAAGCAATTTTCATGATATTTACGAAAATATTGACAGCAACATTAAACTCCCGAAACATTACCTGCAACTATGGGAATAGATTACAATTTTGTAATTTAATTAAATAAATAATCGCGCTATAATCGCAACCTGATCGGTAAATCTATGAATGTTTTATATGTTGAAGATGAAGCAAAAATCGCCAATTTTGTTTGTATTGGTTTGAAAGAACAAGGCTTTGTGGTGGATTATTGCGATAATGGTAATGATGGCTACGATCGCGCGATGGATAATCAGTACGATGCGATCGTCCTGGATATTGTTTTACCGGGAAAAGATGGATTATCTATTCTGAAACTTCTGCGAAAGGCTGGACGCAATGTACCTGTGATTTTATTAACGGCTCGCAATGAACTAGACGATCGCATTGAAGGGTTACATCTCGGTGCTGATGACTATTTGGCGAAACCTTTTTTTGTAGAAGAGTTAGTTGCTCGGATTTATGCTGTGGTGCGACGGGCTTCTGGCGATCGCCAAAATATTCTCAGTGTCGGCCCAGTTAAGCTCGATCGCATTCTCCGAGAAGTTACCTGCGATTCTCATGCGGTAGAACTTACCACCCGTGAGTTTAATCTGTTGGAATATCTGATGCGATCGCCCGGTAGGGTACTCACTCGCACGCAAATCCTCGAACATATCTGGGGCTATGATTTTAATCCGAATACGAATGTGGTAGATGTCTGTATTCAACGCATTCGCAAGAAAATTGAACCCATCGGCGGTACGGGATGGGTTGAGAGCGTGCGGGGCGTTGGCTATCGGTTTCGCAAACCAACTTCCCCATCATGAAACTGCAATCTTTTCGCTTTCGGATTACTCTATTCTCGGCTGTTCTGGCTAGTGTGGCTCTGATTGGCTTTAGTATTGTTTCGTGGTGGTTGATTTATGATGCTAAGGTGAAACGTCTTGATGCTGAAATCAAGAATCAGTTAATGCAATCTACCCGTCCCGCATCAACCCAATGGGATAATTATGCTAATTCTTTGCCATTATTTTTGGGGATGAATGGGAAAACAACTGTGGCTTTGCTGGTGAATGACAGAGATGGTAATTTGCTCTACAAATCGACTCAGTGGCAAGATGGAATTGATGCTGATTCACTCTGGCGATCGCTTCCCCAACCTCCTCCCGATCCTGTGAGAATACCTTTTGAATTAGCACCTCCCCCTCCACCTCTCAATGGAATTGATTCATTGTTACCGAGAGAAAGAAGGCCTCCGCGCGATCGACCTCCTGAATTCGATCGCCCCGATTCATTCTCTCCCAGAGAAAGAAGACCTCCGCGCGATGGGCCTCCTGAATTCGATCGACCTGATTTTCCTCAAGTTTTGGAGGCTAAGCTAGCAACAAGCCGTACTAGCAAGACTATTTGGCGTGTAGGCGCAATTCATTCTCCTCAGACTCAAATAGCGATCGCCGTTAACTTACAGGCGATCGATCTAGAAATGACATCGATTGGTAATATCTTTCTGATATCAATTCCTGTAGTCCTTTTACTCGTAGCCGGTGGAGCTTGGGTGATATCGCGGAGTATTTTGTATCCCATTGGGCGACTAACTACGGCAATCCGAAATGTTACTGTACAAGGACTAGATCGTCGCGTGCCCCTCGGTTCAACGGATATAGAGTTTGTAGAGTTAATTTCTGTGTTCAATCAAATGCTGGAACGTCTGGAACGGAGTTTTCAGCAAGCTTCTCGATTTAGTGGAGATGCTGCTCATGAATTAAAGACACCGCTGGCAATTTTGCAAGGTCAACTAGAACGGGCTTTGCATCAAGCCCAAGAGGAGTCCGAAATGCAACAAACTTTCAGTAAGTTATTGGATGAAGTGCGCCGACTGAGTGAAATTACCCGCAAACTTTTACTACTTTCTCTTGCTGATGCCGGACGGATGAGCTTAAATTGGGTTGAGGTGAATCTGTCTGCTCTGTTAGCTGAAATTGCTGAAGATATGGAACTGTTAGCACCGGATTTAGAAGTGCAAATGGCAATTGCTCCTAATTTATATATCAAGGGCGATCGCGATTTGCTGGTGCAGGTTTTGCAAAATCTGGTTGGTAATGCGATTAAATATAATTTGCCAGAGGGTTGGCTCAGGTTACAGGCTAACTGTCTGGGAAAAACAGTAATTGTGAAAATTGTCAATAGTTCTCAAGATATTTCTTTTGGCGAGGGCGATCGGATTTTCGATCGCTTCCATCGTGGCGACTCTAGTCAAACCCAAAAAATTGCAGGTTCGGGATTGGGACTAAGTTTAGCACGGGAAATAGCCAGGGCCCACGGTGGCGATATTAAGCTAGATGCTGCCATAGTTGGTCAAACAGGATTCACCCTTAGTTTACCTGTGGGCGATCGTGATTAATACCCTTGGCCGTTCCTATCTAGGCCGGATGTATTGACACTCCCTGGCCTAAAGGCGCAGGGATTCTTGGATCAGCCAGTCGATTTGCTCGTTGATGCTACCACCAGCGAGTAGAGATCGGTCTGTCCCCGAGCGTGAATTTCGGTGTGCCCCACCGTAT
>NZ_JBGJZU010000105.1:0-19493 GCF_041354475.1 Microcoleus sp. | reverse complement strand
AGTCCTCCTCCCACTTCCTTAACGACTTCAGCGCCCCTTTAGAGCGTTGATAGTCGTTCAACTTGTCGATCGAGGTCTGCTTTTTGAGGTCGGGTAGAGACGCGAGCATAGATAACAGTGGCGCGTCTAGAGTCTGGCTCTGATTCCTGTTTGATGAACTTTTCGATGTCGTACCGTCTTTGACCTGACGGCGTTTTGACGGTGGAGATATTGCCGTTTGCTTCCCATCGTCTGAGGGTTCGCAGGCAAACTCCCAGAGTGTTAGCTGCTTCATTGGGTTTCACATATTTAGCCCTAGGAAAACTTTCGCACCATATGTGCTTGTTGTCCAGCTTTTTTTAATGAATTAATTATTAGAGGCGAACCGATCGAACTTATGTACGGGCTGCTAAGACTCTGAATGGGGATGTGTCGATCGCATTTCTTCACATATCATGTCTTAAGCTGAACAATTTTAGATCGAAAAGCCGATTTGAGATTTTTCAGGTACAAGCCTTGGGAAACATCCTAGCCACCTGGAAAATCTACAAGCTAAAATCGATCAGCCTATTGATTTTGACCCCCTGTTACTTTGTACCACTGATGAGTCAATCAACCAATTCCCCCCTATCTCAACAACTGTCACGACGAACCGCCCTCAAATTCCTCGGAGTAGGCGCCGCCGGCGGACTCCTCGGCTACTCTAGATTTTCCAAGCCAGAGCCCACCGTGTTTCAGCAAGACACCCTCGATTTACCGCAACTGCTAAACACCCCCAAAACCGTTGTAGTTGTCGGTGCTGGCTTGGCTGGGCTCGCCTGCGCCTACGAACTTAGTCAGCGGGGTTTCGCCGTAACGCTGTTGGAGAAATCGCCCCAACTAGGCGGCAAGATTGCTAGTTGGCCGATTTCCGTGGGGAACCAAACTTTTATGATGGAACATGGTTTTCACGGCTTTTTTCCACAATACTACAACCTCAAAAGCGTAGTTCAAGAATTAGAAATTACCGACAACTTTGTATCTTTAGAATCCTACGCGGTTATCTTTAGAGATGGCAAATACAAACCAGAAGTTTTTCGTCCTAATCATTCCGCTTTTCCTTGGAACATAGTTGACTTAGGGATAGCTTCTCCTAACTGGACGAAGTGGGGAATCAATCTGACTAAACCCGCCCACTGGCAAGTATTTCGGGAAATAGGCGGTTTTCAAACTCAAAAAAGTTTCGCTAGACTCGATAACATCTCCGTTGCTGACTGGGTGAAAGGTGAGTTTCCCCGCGGACTTTATGACTTGTATTTCCTGCCTTTTGCTAAATCTAGTCTCAACTCGCCGGATGAATTGAGTGTGGGAGAATTAATGCAGTTTTTCCACTTCTACTTTTTCGGAAATCCCGAAGGTTTAGCATTCAATGGGACGCGGCAAGATATGGGAACGAGTTTAGTACAACCCATTGCTAAATACATTGAAAGTAAAGGCGGAAAAGTATTGACAGATGTGGCGGTTAGTAACATTCATTGGGAAAATGGCAAGATTGATTCCATGAGTTACCAGTCAGGAGATGTGCAAAGTAAAGTACCTTTCTGGGTGAAGCAAAATTCGCTGTTAAATGATAGTAGTTCTACGGCATATTTCGGGGCTGGAGATAGCGTTTATGCCACAGTACCGGGAGGAAAAGAGGCGATTTCTCTGAGTTGTACTCACCAGGGCTGCACGGTGCAGAAGCAGAATGATGGTCAATTTCATTGTCCTTGTCATGGCGCAGTTTTTGATGCTGAAGGGCGAGTGGTTAGCGGTCCTGCACAACGGGATTTACCCAGATTTAAGGTGGTCGATCAAAAAGCTGATGAAGTACAAATAGCAGCAGCAATTGACAATTCCCCAACTAAAAAGTTGGGAGAAACATTGCAGGCTCATTACTATGTTTTGGCGACCGATGTGCCGGGAATGCAGCATTTGTTTAGTTTGGCTAGCGGTGAGGTGAATCCGCAGGTGCAGAGTCGGATTGAGAGTTTGAAAATAGCCGATCCGTTTGCGGTTGGTCGTTTTTGGTTCGATCGCGATTTTGCATGGGAACACAGCAATTTTAGCTCGCTTTCCGGCTACAAACTGACTGATAGCATTACGCTTTACCACCGCATTCAAGATCAATTCATCGCGTGGAACAAAGAAACTGGCGGCAGTGTAGTGGAGTTACACGCCTATTGTTATAAGGAAAAAGATTTTCCGAATCAACAAGTTTTGCTGGCTACTTTTGAGCAAGAGTTGTATGAAATTGTGCCGGAATTAAAACAGGCAAATATGCTGCACCGGGAATTGGTAAATCAAAAGAATTTCTCTGGTTATCCGCCCGGTAGTTATGCCGAACGCCCGGAGACTTCCTGTGATGTCCCTAATCTTGTATTTGCGGGAGATTGGGTGAAAATGCCTTTTCCTTGCGGTTTAATGGAAAGGGCGGTTAGCAGTGGTTTGTTGGCGGCTAATGCTATTTTATATCAGGAGGGTTTGCAGAGGCGATCGCTCTTGACCGTCAATCCTGAAGGTGTACTGAAAATCTAATGTTTTCAGCCTGACGGGGGCGGGTTTGAGAGATTAGACATCTCCGATTATTCTGGTAGGGTAGGCATCCTGCCTGCCCTTTACAATTTCTGTTCTCCAGTCCGAAAAACAACTATTCCATTTTCTACAGCAACTAGATCTATTTTCAGCGGACCGGCGATATATGTAACATCAGTAGCGATCGCCTGAACCTCCAGAGGTTTATCATATTGTTTGAGGCGATCGACAAAACTAGCCAAAGTTTCAATCCGATTATCGGCAACTTGGACTCTACCGCCGACAACACCAATCAAACGAGCCCGAAATTGGCAAGCTTCAATTAATTGCTGCAACTGCTGTCTTACCTGTTCGTCTTTTAAGACTAGGGGATCGATAGAAACTCCTGCAATCACATCTCCAGCGCGGAATACAACTCTATTGATTTCGGCTTCTGCAAATACTTTGATCCGCTTTTCTTCCCGCAGGTAGTTCGCGCCGGCGACAATTCTGACTACATAATCTTGACCGTCTTTTATTTGATTAAGGAGTTGTTCAATTTCGGCATTGGTAATTTGAACTATCTGCTCTTTTACCTTGGTATTTCCAGGCTGCATGAGTCCGACAGTGGTTTTATTTGCTTCTTGCAATAGTCGATCGATGGCGCGACTGGCTAGGGCTGGCTCGGCGATGCGAACAACTCCCGCAGCTAAAATTTGGCCACGCCTGATGGCAACAGTCCCCTCGCGAATTGCCTGAAAGTCTCTTTCTAAAACTTGTACTTGCTGTTGCAATAAAGCTTGTTGCTGTTCCAGTTGTGTTTGTTGCTCTGCTAGGGTTTCTAAGAGAGCTTCTCTTTCGGCAATTACTTTGTCTCGATCGACTATAGCTCGATCGCGATCGGCTAGATTTTGGACACGCTCGGCAATTTCCTTGTCTCGCTGAGCAATTAGTTTGTTGCGCGAGCCAATTTCCTGGTCCCGCTGGGCAATTTCTCCCTCTCGTTTGGCAATTTCTTTGTCCCGCTGGGCAATTTCTTTGTCCCGTTGGGCAATTTGAGTTTTTACTCGCTCTCGTTGTTCAATTAACTGTTGTCGTTCGGTTTGTAGTTGGGTGATTTCTGAGCCTAAAGCTTTCTTTTGAGTAGAAACTGTTTTCAATTGATTTTCAGTGCGATCGAGCTGAGATTGTGTGCTGGCTTTGGCTACTTCCACAATCGTCAGTTGTTCTTCAGTTCGCAACTTAGCTGCTTCCATCGTCGCAAGCTGTTTTTCGGTTTGAGATTTAGCTGCTTCTACCTGACTCAGTTGCTGTTGAGTTTTGGACTTGGCAGCTTCGACATTATTGAGTTGGACTCGCAGGGACTTTAATTTGGTTTGGGTCTGGGCTTGCTCGGCATTAGCCGCTTGCAACGAACGATTAATTTCTTCTAAATTGGCCTTAGCTTGGGCTTGAGCAGCCCTAGCTTGGCTTAATTCAGTTTCAACTCGTTTTTTTTCTTCAGTGGCTAGATTGAGTTCTCTGCGGGCGTTATTGAGTCTTTTTTGAATTTCATCTATTCTAAAAACCCCTGTACGGAGGGGCTTGCTGGTAGCAAACAAGATGCCCAGAGTTGTGGCTGACAGAATGCTACCAGCCATCACTGTCACCACAACAGCAGTATCGCGGGGGCGAAGTTTGAATAAACTTAATCTAGCCTTGCCGACTTTTGTCCCAAGGCGATCGCTGACAGTAGCGATCACACCCCCCAAAATTAAAATTACAAATACTAGGATGTATCCAGCAGTCATTCCGATTCCATAGCTTGTCTAAATCATCGAGCAAATATGTAGGGGTAGTGGATGGTGCGTGCCTACCCCTAAGCGATGGGGGCAACCGGGCGTGGGATTGCCCCTACAAAAATTACACAAATCATTTAGGCTGGTTACGAATTTGGGATTTGGGATTCAATCCCAAATCCCAAATCCCAAATCCTATAGTCTCTCGGCGTCAAGTGAATTGCTGGCCTAAAGCCACCGGGTTATGGACTGTGATCTTTTTCTTGTGGATCGAGATCATTTTTTCTTGTCTGAGATCCCCCAGCAAGCGAGTCACCGTTACTCGCGTTGAGCCGATTGCCTCTGCGATCGCCTGATGAGACAACTTTAAATCAATCGTAATCCCTTCAGTACCGGGCATACCAAAATCCCGGCACAGAATCAGCAAAAAGCTGACCAATCTCGAACCCATATCTCGATGGGCCAACGTTTCGATCATCATCTCAGTTTGCAAAATCCGAGAAGACAATCCCCGCAGCATCACCATCGATAGTTCTGGGTCTTCCTTGAGGGCTTTTTCCACTTGTTCGATCGGCAATGAGATCAATTCCACCGGCGTAAAGGCTACGGCGTGGTAAAACCTGTCGGAGCGGTGTCCTGTAATCAGAGACAGCACCCCAAATACGCTATTTTCGCGGAGAAGAGCAACAGTAATTTCTTCTCCTGCTTCATATACCCTGGAGAGCTTAACAGCACCTTTAATGAGAACGTAGACGCGCTCAGCCGGGTCTCCAGGGAAAAAAATTGTCTTGCCCCGTTCAAAGGTTTCCACAATGGGTGGGAACGCCCCGCCGCTGATTTGGCGGAACACGGCTGCTAGCGGTCTATCATGGGTCACGACCTGATCCTTTGTACTAATCAATGCTCTGTAACTTGAAAATTAACATTTTTGAGTAAATATACTTTCCAACCTCCTGTATTGGATGATTCAATAACTTCCATCTAATGTTAAGGTAAACACACACTGTATGATTAAATCTAGCCCTTCTCTTAACTTTTTCAATTCCGCCCCCAAGTAGCTCCACAGCCAAATTAATCTTAATTGTGTCTCAGTTGTGTCTCAATTGTGTCTCAATCAGTGATATTTCAATCAGTTGTGTCTAAATAGGTGGCGTCGTTGAATCTAGCCAACGAGAACGGTGCAAGTTGCTTCTAGATAAACTACAGATGATAGATTTGACCGGAAAAAATGCTCTTGTTACGGGCATTGCCAACAATCGCTCGATCGCCTGGGGCATTGCTCAGCAGCTCCACAAAGCAGGGGCCAATCTTGGCATCACTTATTTGAAAGACGAAAAAGGTAAACACGAGCGGAAAGTCGCTGAACTCGTGGAACCGCTCAATCCCAGTCTGTATTTGCCCTGCAATGTCCAAAATGAGATGGAAATTGAGTCCACTTTTGAGACGATCGCCGACAAGTGGGGCAAGTTAGATATTCTGGTTCACTGTTTGGCTTTTGCCGGCAAGGACGAACTCTCAGGAGATTTCACCAATACTTCGCGAGAAGGTTTCTCCAATGCTTTGGATATTAGCGCTTACTCCCTAGTACGGCTTTGTGCAGCGGCGAAACCCTTGATGGCCGAAGGTGGCAGTATTATCACCTTGACTTATCTCGGCGGTGTCCGAGTAGTTCCCAATTATAACGTAATGGGAATTGCTAAGGCCGCATTGGAAATGAATGTTCGCTATCTGGCGGCGGAACTTGGCCCGTTAAATATTCGGGTAAATGCAATTTCTTCTGGCCCAATTCGGACTTTGGCTTCGTCAGCAGTTGGCGGCATTCTGGACATGATCCACCACGTTGAGGAAGTCGCTCCCCTGCGACGCACGGTGACTCAACAGGAAGTAGGAAATGCTGCGACTTTTCTATGCAGCAGTATGGCTAGCGGGATTACGGGTCAGATTTTGTATGTAGATGCTGGTTACGAAATCATGGGAATGTAACAGTTTGCAAACAGTTGACAGTTGACAGTTGACAGTTGACAGTTGACAGTTGACAGTTGACAGTTGACAGTTGACAGTTGACAGTTGACTGTTCGATTTCCACTGTCTGCTGGAAAACTGCTAATCCCAAATTACTAATTAATTACTAATGAATGACAAATTGCGAATTATGGAAATAATCGATCGCCCTTCTGTTCCTCCTGTAAATTCAGTTAGCCTGCTGAGGGCTGCTTCGGTGAAGCGCACGACACTGGAAACCGATGTGAATGTGAGCCTGAATCTCGACGGTTCGGGAACTTGTAAAGCGGCGACTGGAATTCCATTTTTAGATCATATGTTGGATCAGATTGCTTCCCACGGATTGATTGATTTGGATGTCCAGGCGATCGGGGATTTAGCCATTGACGATCATCACACGAACGAAGATGTGGGGATTACGTTAGGACAAACCTTGGCAAAAGCTGTCGGGGATCGATCGGGCATTTCTCGTTTCGGACATTTCATCGCCCCGTTGGATGAAGCTTTAGTTGAGGTAGTGCTAGATTTTTCGGGACGGCCTCACTTAAGTTACAATTTGCAGATTCCCAATCAACGGATTGGTACTTACGATACCGAGTTAGTGAAAGAGTTTTTTGCGGCGATTGTGAATCACAGTCAAATGACACTGCACATTCGACAGTTGCAGGGTGGAAATTCCCATCACATTGTGGAAGCGGCATTTAAGGCATTTGCGCGGGCTTTGCGGATGGCTGTGGCGATCGATCCACGGCGCGCCAGTCGGATTCCAAGTTCTAAAGGCGTTTTGTAGTATCAGGGTTTGTAGTTGCACCAATGGGCTGCTGCAAACCTGTCATACCATATCCTCTCTTCATCGGAATTATTCATCTCTCTCTTCCCTTCCTCTGCCTTCTCTGCGTTCTCTGTGGTTAAATCATTATTATTCGTGAGTAGATCCATCTGGCATAATTGCACCAGTGAGTTGAGCACTTTGCAAGTTAGCACCGCCTATTTTTGCATTTGTTAAGTTAGCGCCAGACAAGTCTGCATTTGTTAAGTTTGCCGCGCGGAGGTCTGCTGAAATTAGGTCAGCACCACGCAGTTGTGCACCATATAAATATGCTTGTCGCAAGTCAGCTTCAGTTAAGTCTGCTGTAGTTAGATCGGCACTTTGTAATCTTGCATCATTCAAGTTAACCTGTCTTAAATTAGCTCTGCTCAAATTTGTGCTATCCAGTGTTGCTCCCTGAAGTTTTGCCCCACTTAAATTAACATCTCTCAAATCCGAACTATTCAATTGCGCTGAACTCAAATTAGCCCCTTGTAAATCGGCTCCTTTTAAGTTAACACCACTCAATTGCTTACCACTTAGATCGACATTTGGCAGCGATACATCGGGAGCAAGTAAATAAGCACCAGTTGTCACAGGCTCGAACTCAGTAGGAAATAAAGTTGCTTCATTGCAAATCGCTCCTTGAAGCTGAACTCCCTTGAGATTTGCTCCATCAAGATTTGCTTCTAAAAGGTTAGTCTTGCTCAGATTTGCATTCGTCAAATCAGCATTTATCATGTCTACTTTCCTCAAGTTTAGTCCGCTCAAGTTAGCTTGACCGAGGTTTGCACTGGTGAATTTTGTTGGGTAATCTTGACGGGTTCGAGCTCCGCTGAGGTTTGCACCATTCAAATTTGCTTCAGTAAAATTTGTATAGAATAGTTGAGCTGCTCTTAAACTTGCCTTCCTTAAATTGGCTTTCTCTAGATTAGCTGATTGTAAATTAGCCTGAGCGAGGTTGGCATTTACCAAGTTTGCTTGATTCAGATTGGCACTGGATAAAGTAGCCTGAGAAAGGTTAGCATTTACCAAGTTTGCTTGAGTCAGATTGGCACTGGATAAACTAGCCTTAGAAAGGTTAACACCGCATAAATTCGCCGCACTAAAATTTGTGCCATCAAAACGCGCATCCCTCATATCGGCTCCCTTCAAATTTGCCCCACTAAGATTTACACTCTGCCAATTTACACTCCTCAAATTAGCTTTATTTAAATTAGCATTACTCAAATTAACACCAGAAGTTAGAGATTTACCGCTCAAATCAGCACCAGCTAAATTAATCCCCGTAAAATCCCTTTCTCCCTCAGTGTAACGCAGCCAAAAATCCTCAACACTAACAACAGGTTCCAGACATTCCTCAGACTCATCCTCCACATCCTCACAGCTATCCTCTAAAGCAATATCTTCAGTATCCTCCGCCAATCCTTCCAAATAATCCCCTCGATCCAAGTAATCCGAACTCGCTACAAACCGCCTTTCTATCTCCTGCTCATCTAATACTTCGCTGCTGTCGAATCGCTCAATTAATTGCTTGAGAGTTTGGCAATCATTGGTGCGGATTCCCACTTCTTTCTCTGCACTTTGGTCGCTATTCGTCAGCAAATTATGACTCCCCAACATGGCAAAACTGGAATCACAGACTAAAAAGTTTTCGTGAGTACCCAATAACTTGAGGCGAAATTGATCGGGATATTCACCTTCTAACTCTTGTAAATCTGCCAAAGCATTGTAGCGCCATCCTTTGCCGATATTTTGCCGATCGCCCAGATAACCCCAACCAATATCGATCAAACATCCTCGGTTCAAGCAATCCCTAAATTTTTGCAGCAATTCATCATTAATGCTGTTACAATTGAGCCAAGGGCAAACAATAATCAGCCGCTCCTGTGCTACTGATAGCGCCTCGATCAACACAGCGCGACTGTGAGGGCGATCGAATATTAACTGAGCCAGAACATCAAGCTTTTCAGCCTGAGTATCAAGCTCAATCGGCGGCTCAGAAATAATTGATTTCTCCCCTATTTCTAAATTTAACCGCTGTTGAATTGTTGCAACTTGCTCCATCAAACTTTCTAGCTGTCGAGGTTCGGAGCGATCGTTAAATAGTTGCTCATGGGATTGTAACTGCTGCTTAAGTTTGGCTATATATCTTTTTAGAACAACTTGGTTTTCTTCAAGCTGCAATACTCTCGCACTTAAGGACGATAAATCTAATTCTTGCTGTGACATAATGCTACCCTAAAATTAACAACAAGTCAATAGTCATAAAGGCGATCGCACCCAATCAAACCTTAGCAACCTCCACCAACTCAACAGCACTAACAGAACCTGACTCTTCTCCTTCATCTTCAGCAACCGCAACTGTCAACTTCAATCCCAAAGCATTCAGCCAATTAGCTAAAGCATAAATAGTTGCAATCCCGGATTGCGGCAACAAAACATCTAATTTTTCAAGATGCAATTTAGCATCCTCCGCAGACATAATTGGTTCCCCAAGAGCTTCAAATACATCTCTCAGAACTTTTCGCATTATTCCCGTCTCTAAATCGCCCTCTTCCTCTTCATCAAAAATCAGTGACAGGTAACCAGCAGAATAGTTGGGGTCTTTCAGATTGGAAATTTTAAAGGGATGGTAAGGTAAACTTTTAGGCATTGTCATTGTCTTAACTCCTGTAATCTGTCCAGTATTCTTTAGCCTTGTGAATGTCTTGCTCTTGAGTGCTTTTATCTCCGCCTATTAGCAAAAGTACAATTGTTGCTCCAACTTGTCCAAAATAAAATCGCATTGGTGTCAACTTAAGCCTGAAAGCCTTGGTATCTCTCGTTCATAGCCAAGTCTAGATCCCCCTAAATCCCCACCCCCCCCTAGCCCCCCCACCCCCCCCTGCCCCCCCAAGGGGGGATGGGGGAAGGGGGAATTTGATCGGACTCTTATCCCC
This sequence comes from Microcoleus sp., assembly GCF_041354475.1. Lineage (NCBI taxonomy): Bacteria > Bacillati > Cyanobacteriota > Cyanophyceae > Oscillatoriales > Microcoleaceae > Microcoleus > Microcoleus sp. The sequence goes on along the minus strand of NZ_JBGJZU010000105.1, from coordinate 9,453 downwards.
CCCTTCTTAAGGGGGGCTAGGGGGGATCTAGATTTAATAGTCAAACAGCAGTCTGTGGCTACCTTTGACCTTAAGTTGACACCAATGGGGCGATCGCACTATCAAACATTACCAACCTCCACCAACTCAACATCACTAACAGAACTTGACTCTTCCCCTTCATCTTCTTGAGCAACCGCAACTGTTAACTTCAATCCCAGAGCATTCAGCCAATTAGCTAAAGCATAAATAGTCGCCATTCCATTCTGTGACAACAAAATATCTAATTTTTCCAGATGCAATTTAGCCTCTTCATCTGACATATTTGGTTCCCCAAGAGCCTCAAATACATCTCGAAGCGCTTTTCGCATTATTCCCGTCTCTAAATCACCCTCTTCTTCCTCAAATATCTCTGTGAGATAAGCCACAGCAAATAATGGATCTTCGAGAGATTTAATTTTCAAGGGATGGTAAGGTACACTTTCATTAGACATTTTTTCGACTCCTATATTCTGTCCAATATTTCTTGGCTTTGCTAATATCTTGCTCTTGAGTGCTTTTATCTCCGCCACACAGCAGAAGCACTATATAGCAATCCTAAATGAGTCGTAAAATTTTTACCCCACCCCAACCCTCCCCTTACCAAGGGGAGGGAGTAAGAAATTCACAAATGATTTAGGATTGCTATAGTTGTTTCTACTTGTCCAAAATAGACGCGGTAGCCCTGCCCAAAGTCAATTTTAAATTCCCAGACTCCCTCTCCGAGCGATCGAGCATCTCCCAGATTACCCTCGCTAACCCGCTCAAGTCTTTTCACAATCTTGGCTTTTCCCTTAAAGTCTCGGAGAGATTCCAACCACTCCGAAAAAGGAATTTTGCCATCCGGTATCTTGTACTGCTGAATTTCCCTTGGTTGTACTTCCATAAGTGCGATCGCAACTACTCGTAGATCATAATACGGGCGATCGCACCCAATCAAACATTACCAACCTCCACCAACTCAACAGCACTAACAGAACTTTCCTCTCCCCCTTCCTCCTCAGCAACCGCAACAGATAACTTCAATCCCAAAACCTTCAGCCAATTAGCCAAAGCATAAATAGTCGCCATTCCATTTTGTGACAGCAAACCATCTAATTTTTCCAGATGCAATTTAGCCTCATCTGCTGACATATTTGGTTCCCCAAGAGCTTCAAATACATTGCTAAGTCCGAGTTCGAGCACACCGGCTTCAGGCTCATCATCTTCCAAATGGGCTGTTAGATAAGCAGCAGCGTGTATTTTATCCTTGAGGGCTTCAATCAAATAATCCTGATAACTATCGCTAGTTGGCATTTTCGCGTTCTCCATATTCTTTCCAATACTCCTTAGCTTTACGAATATCTTGCTCTTGACTGCTTTTATCCCCACCACAGAGGATAAGCACTATTGTTGACCCAAATTGTCCGAAGTACACGCGATACCCCGGCCCAAAGTCAATTTTCAATTCGCAGACTCCTTCCCCAACAGACTTGCTGTTTCCTAAATTCCCCAAGCGAACTCGGTCAAGCCTTTGTTCAATTTTAACTACCGAATTCAAATCTCGCAGGGAACTAAGCCACTCTGCGAAAGGATTTTTACCGTCTGGGGTAATATAACGTCGAATCTCCCTTGGTTGTACTTCCATAAGTGCGATCGTAGCTGCTCGTAGATCATCATAAAGGCGATCGCCCAAAATCAAACATTAGCAACCTCCACCAACTCAACAGCACTAACAGCACTTGACTCTTCCCCTTCATCTTCTTGAGCAACCGCAACAGATAACTTCAATCCCAAAACATTCAGCCAATTAGCCAAAGCATAAATAGTCGCCATTCCATTTTGTGACAGCAAACCATCTAATTTTTCCAGATGCAATTTAGCCTCATCTGCTGACATATTTGGTTCCCCAAGAGCTTCAAATACATCTCTCAAAGCTGATGGGAAAATGCCAAGATCCAAATCTCCCTCTTCTGGCTCATTCAAAAACATCGTGAGGTAGCCAGCCGAATATGCTGGATCTTTGAGCTGTTCAATTAGAAACGGATGGTAAGGTACACTTTTAACCATTGTCTTGACTCCTGTATTTAATCCAATATTTCTTGGCTTTACGAATATCTTCGTCCTGAGTGCTTTTATCCCCTCCACACAGGAGAAGCACTATAGTTGTTTCTATTTGTCCAAAATAGACCCGGTAGCCTGGGCCAAAATTAATTCTCAATTCCCAGACTCCTTCTCCCACTGGGCGGTAGTCTCCAAAATTACCTGTACTGACTCGCTTCAATCTCACATTAATCTTGAGTTTAGCTTGAGAATCCCGCAGAGCATAAAACCACTCATCGAAAGGAATCTGACCGTCTGACTTGACGTAACGCTGAATTTCCCTTGGTTGTACTTCCATAAGTGCGATCGCAACTACTCGCTCACGATCATAATACGGGCGAGCGCACCCAATCAAACCTTAGCAACTTCCGCCAACTCAACATCACTAACAGCACCTGATTCTTCTCCTTCATCCTCTTGAGCAACAGCAACTGTTAACTTCAATCCCAAAACCTTCAGCCAATTAGCCAAAGCATAAATAGTTGCAATCCCGGATTGCGGCAACAAAATATCTAATTTTTCCAGATGCAATTTAGCATCCTCCGCAGACATAATTGGTTCCCCAAGAGCCTCAAATACATCTCTCAGCACTTGTCGCATTATTCCCATCTCTAAATCACCTTCTTCCTCTTCATCAAAAATCAGTGAGAGGTAAGCAGCAGAATAGCTTGGGTCTTTCAGATTGGAAATTTTAAAGGGATGGTAAGGTAAACTCTTAGGCATTGTCATTGTCTTAACTCCTGTAATCTGTCCAGTATTCTTTAGCCTTGCGAATATCTTGCTCTTGAGTGCTTTTATCTCCGCCTATCAGCAAAAGTACAATTGTTGCTCCAATTTGTCCAAAATAAACTCGATAGCCAGGGCCATAATTTATCCTCAACTCGCAGACACCTTCTCCCAAAACGCGAGAATCTCCGAGATTACCATCCTGAACACGCTGGATTCGCCCCTCAATCCTCAGTTTGGCATTGAGATCCCGCAGTGAGTAAAACCACCGATCGAAAGGAACTCTGCCGTCAGCCGTGGTGTAACGCTCAATTTCCCTCGGTTGTACTTCCATAACCCTAATTCTAGCGACGATCGCCCCCCAATATCGCCGCCACCCGATCGCCCCTTGACTTAATGCGCTACAATCGTTAAGAAATCTTTAGTTAAATCCGTTTAACGTCCCAGACGCATTATGAGTCTTCCCATTCGCAACGTTGCTATCATTGCTCACGTCGATCACGGCAAAACCACCCTTGTGGACGCTCTCCTCAGACAGTCCGGGGTCTTCCGCGAAGGGGAAGAAGTCCCAGATTGCGTCATGGACTCCAACGACATCGAGCGCGAGCGTGGCATCACCATCCTTTCCAAAAATACCGCCGTCCGATACAAAGAAACCCTGATCAACATCGTCGATACCCCCGGACACGCCGACTTCGGTGGCGAAGTTGAACGAGTTCTCGGCATGGTAGACGGTTGTTTGCTGATCGTAGACGCCAACGAAGGCCCGATGCCACAAACCCGGTTCGTGCTCAAAAAAGCCCTGGAAAAAGGCTTGCGCCCGATCGTCTTTGTGAATAAGATCGATCGCGATCGAGCAGACCCCCACAAAGCAGTTGATAAAGTTTTAGACTTGTTCTTAGAACTAGGTGCTGACGACGATCAGTGCGAATTTCCCTATCTCTTCGGTTCCGGCTTAAGCGGTTACGCCAAAAAAAGCCTCGAAGACGAAGGGGTAGATATGAAGCCCCTCTTTGAAGAAATCCTCGACCACGTACCACCCCCCGTCGGCGACCCGAACAAGCCACTACAACTGCAAGTAACCACCTTAGATTACTCCGAATACGTCGGGCGCATCGTCATCGGCCGCATCCACAACGGCACAATTAGAGTCGGTCAACAAGCAGTCTTGATCACCGAAAGCGGAGCCCTTGTCAAATCAAAAATCAGTAAATTGATGGGCTTTGAAGGCCTGAAGCGGATTGATATCGCAGAATCTTCTGCTGGTAATCTCGTCGCCGTGGCTGGTTTTGCTGATGCCTATATTGGGGAGACTATTACCTGTCCCAACGACCCGCAAGCGCTACCTTTAATTAAGGTAGACGAACCAACTTTGCAGATGACTTTCTCGGTGAACGACTCGCCATTCTGCGGTCAAGAAGGTACTTTAGTAACATCGCGACAAGTGCGCGATCGACTAATGCGAGAACTCCAAACCAACGTCGCCTTGCGCGTCGAAGAAACCGACTCCCCCGACAAATTTCTCGTATCCGGCCGTGGCGAACTCCACCTCGGAATCCTGATCGAAAATATGCGTCGCGAAGGATACGAATTCCAAGTATCTCAGCCGCAAGTAATCTTCCGCGAAGTCGGCGGTCGTCCCTGCGAACCCTTTGAATGTTTAGTATTAGACGTACCCGAAGAAGCCGTCGGTGGCTGCATCGAACGCCTCGGTCAGCGCAAAGCAGAAATGCAAGATATGCACGTCAGCAGCACCGGCCGCACCCAAATCGAATTTTCAGTCCCCGCTCGCGGTTTGATTGGATTCCGAGGCGAGTTTATGCGCTTGACTCGCGGCGCTGGAATTATGAACCACAGCTTCCTCGACTATCGCCCCCTCGGTGGAGAAATTGTCGCCCGTCGCAATGGAGTATTGATTTCCTTTGAAGAAGGAACTGCAACTACTTATTCACTGAAAAATGCTGAAGACCGCGGCGTATTTTTCATTACCCCCGGAACCAAGGTTTACAGAGGGATGATTATCGGAGAAAACAACCGAGATGACGACATGGAGCTGAATATTTGCAAGTCGAAGCAGTTGACAAACCACCGCGCATCTGGCGGTGAAGAATTGGCACAATTGCAAGCACCAGTCGATATGAGTTTGGAGCGTGCTTTGGAATACATCGGCCAGGATGAATTGGTGGAAGTAACACCGAAATCAATTCGCTTGCGGAAGGTTTCTAAGAAGTTAGTAAAACGCTAAAATCAGTCTAGGGTTGGCAATGTCAGCCCTAGACTTGCTCCTCAAGTTTTACAGTCGTTGGGGAGGGTAGGAACGGGGACACTACCCCTACAAAACTCTCATTTTTTTGAGAATGAAACAGCCCTGCCCCCCAAGGGGGGATGGGGGACGAAAGAGAAGATTCCGGTTCCCCACTTCTTAAGGGGGGCTAGGGCGTGTTTTCAAACTACTCCTTAAGATTTAGATCCCCCTCGCATCCCCCTTAAAAAGGGGGACTTAAAGACTCTTTCCCCCCCCTTTTTAAGGGGGGCTGGGGGGGATATTTGGGTTTGAAAACACGCCCTAGGGGGGATCTGGCCTTAATAGTCAAACAGCCATCTGTGACTAGGTTTAAGTTTAAGTTGAGACCAATGGTTTTACAGATAATATTTAAGACTGACAAACAATCTATATAAACCAGCCGCCACTAAGATTTTTGATGGTAGCAATTTGTGGGGTTCTGATATTTTGGGCGATCGCACAAAAGTTGGTAATTGCGCTTGAGCGCTGAAGCTACTTAACCAGGGACTACATTATATGACCACACAGATTTCCATGATGCTATGATATGTCAATTTCACAAAAAAGTCAAGTAAAATTGCTGTCATAATCTGCAAAGTTTTCTAAACAAAACAAGGAAAAATCAACCAGAATGGCTCTGATTGCTAACCCATAAGTAAGAACCCATAACTAATAACTATGATTTTAGGTTTCGATCCAGGTAAAGACAAGTGCGGTGTCGCCGTCATGGGTACAGATAATAATATCTCATACCATCAAGTTGTACCCTCAGAAAGTGCAATTTCGACTATTCAATCTCTCTGCGAACAGTTTCCCATTGACTTATTGGTGATGGGAGATCAAACAACTTCTAAGAAATGGAAACAACAACTTACCCAGAGTTTGTCACCTTCCATCGTCATTACTCAGATTGATGAGAGATACAGCAGTTTAGAAGCAAAGGAACGTTACTGGCAAATGTACCCTGCGACGGGACTCAATCGCTTGATTCCGCTGGGGATGCGGACTCCACCGCGACCCGTAGATGATATAGTGGCGATCGTCCTGATTGAACGGTATTTAAATCAGACTGGACTTACGCAACCGATACATTAATTCCGAGAGGTTGGGATGCTATGTTTTCATTGGGTGCATCTCAATGAGTGCAAATATATTGGTACGATGCTCTAGCATGACCGCTGTAAATCTCTGGTTATCCCTAATAAATTGTCTGCGGTCATGCTTCGCCTATGCAAAATCTGGATGCTCCCTTTTCATGGCAACCAATTCACCAGATTATCCACCGTATTAAAATCAAACAAAGATTCCGTTAAACTATCTAACTGAGCGCTGGACAACTGTAAAACTCTAGCTTGGATTGACTCGTCCAAAGTTCCGACTTTTTGTGTTAGCAAACGCAGCACCAGATTGCTTTTTCCCTGCTTTAACCCCTCCTGCAAACCCTGCTGCAAACCCTGCTGTAACCCCTCCTGCAAACCCTGCTGTAACCCCTCCTGCAAACCCTGCTGTAACCCCTCCTGCAAACCCTGCTGCAACCCTGCTTCTAAAGCTTCTTCTCTAAACCTCTGTTGATCTTGGAAATAAAACATCTGCGCCTCCAATTCATCTAATTCCTGCCTGCTGAGATTTGTACTGTTAGCAATACTGAAAGCTTGCTGAATTGCTGAATTAGTTTCCAAGGATTCTGGAACCATTTCCAAACTGGGCGCTTCCTTGATAAAATAAATCCACTTGTCAGCCAGAGATTCTAACTCGGCAATAGATTTATTGAATTTCGGTAATTCCACAAAAATTAGAGTCATCACCGGAAACAAATAATCAAAATGTTCTTCCTCTTCCCTAAAAGAAAAGCGAGAAATTACTTTATTCGTGTTATTAAACAAAGTAAAATCAGTAATTGTCAAGGCAATTACCGGGTCTAATTGTAGGTATCCCTTACCAGTCATCAGTTGATTCGCATAGGCTTTCGCGGCATTGTAGGCAATTCTTTTTTCAAAAGCTTTCACATTCAAAACTTGCATTTCGATGACAACAATCGTGCCGTTATCGAGAGTTGCTTTGACATCTAAGTAGCTGTCTTTCAAGCCCATTAATTTTCCGGCTTGATAGGGATCGATAATTTGCAAATCCTGAATAGTCGGATTGCCTTGATAAATCAAGCCATTGAGAAAACTAATCAGAATGGGTTTGCTTTCGGCTGAAGCAAATATTTTTTTAAAGGCAAAATCTGTTCTAGGGTCAATAAAACTCATGGTTTTTAGCTCCTAATTTGTGTTACAACAAGTCCCCAAAGTTGGTAATCTGCCCAGGCGTGGGTTTATGAGAAATTTCGTATAATTCCTGTGTCACAGCCTTGGCGGTTGCTATATATCAAAAAATAGGGGAAATAGAAAATATATTTGATTTCCTTTCCCCCAGTTTCAGGACTAAATTCCTGACTAATAACCTGTGATTAACTAACCGATGTTAGCTGTTTTTGTTTAACTTCTACCGGGGCACTCAAAGCCTCTTCTAAATCAGCACAACCCAATTTTTCCTCCAAAATAGCCATCACTTCGCGGCCGAAATCATTGGAATTTCGCTGCCAAGCTTCCAAACAAATTTGACCGAAAAACGAACCCAAAGGCTCAGGATTCCACAGCAATTTTCGTGCTGTCCAAGGCATCAAACTCATCGGGTCATAACCAGGTTGCAGAATCTCCTGTTTAAAAGCGTATTCTTCCAAAATGGTGTGGGGCTGTAACCCGATAAAGAAAATTGCTGGCTCTACTTTATCCGCTCCAAAAATCCGCTCCAATTCCCGGTGATAAGCAATGGTTTGGCGGATGGTTTCAAAGGTTTCATCCATCACATTAAAGGAGTAGTTTACGGAAACAACATCGTTGAAACCGGCGGCTTTTAAATCACGGCAATTTTCCAAAACTACTCGCAAATTATAACCCATACGCATTTTGCGAACTAATTCTTGGGAACCGCTGGTGATGCCGATTTCAAAGTAATTCATCCCCGTTTTTACCATCAAATCGCACAATTGTGGTGTGAGATTATCCGCACGGATGTAAGCAGCCCAGTGGATGTCTGTCATGCCGGCGGCGATGATTTTTTGCAAGAGTTCAACGGCGTCATCAATGAATTTGCGGGCGGGGATAAATTGAGCGTCGGTAAACCAGAAATTGCGGATACCTCGATCGTACAATTGTCTAATCTCCGCCACCACCTCATCCGCTGGATTGATCCGCACTTGCTTACCTTCAATCACCGTGTAAATACAGTAACAGCAGTTGTGAGGACAGCCGCGCTTGGTTTGGACGCCGATGTAGAAGTCCCTATCCTGTAGATAATAGGAAAATTCGGGCCAAATGGTCTCGATGTACTGATAATTACAGGCAGTTTTCTCGATGTTGGCTGGCTTTTCGTGAATTAGTCGATCGCGCGGGACTGTCTCACCTACGACATAACACCTTTCCTGGGCTAAATCCTCGCCTTTAATCAACTTCTCCAGCAGCGCCTCGCCTTCCCCCACCGAAACCACAGTCCCCTTGGGTAAACTGCGTCCCAACTGCTCATAAAACACGCTCACAGCACCACCACCGACGACTGCACGAGCTTCGGGACGGTATTTCCGGGCCCGATGCAATCCCCGCTTCACCAACCCCAAATTGCGCCAGAGTTCCGTATAGTAAGACACGGCTAAACGTAATCCTCCCAATGCTCCCCGCATTTTAATTAGGGGATTGTTGGCGTAGTAAAACTCAAAGGCATTTTGCAGGGGATTGCCGCCTCTACCGCCGACTGGTGCGTAAATTTGAATGTCTCGCCAGGAGAAAACTAGGAGGGTTGGTTGAAATTCATCGACGGCGACGTCGAGAGCCTTGGCGTAATCTAAGGGCGGTACTGCACCTACATCGAAAATCCGTTGTTGGACATCGGGAAACAGCTTATGGATGTGATCGGAAAGGTACACAACTCCGATCGGGAAAATGGGATTACAAGGGAGGCGAACATACAGGACTCGGTTTTCTCGGTTTTCCATGATTGCCACATCCTAAATTGCTAGTGTTTTCACTGTGTTAATATTCTTTTAATATAACTTTACAATCTCTCTAATTTTGGTAATTTAAGATTAAATATTTTAAAATTTTCCGAAGCGGAGTAAAGCAGAGCCTGTTGGCGTGGCTGAGCTGGAGGACGATAAAATAGGGGATTTTTAAATTAATTACCAAGAAATAGGGTCTAAAGCCCCGTCCTTATAGGACGGCTTTGATTTTCTTGGTAATTGTAAATATTTGTTAAATAAGCACCTAAAGAGGGATGCTGTTCCTGAATGTGGTAAACTAATTGCA
>NZ_JBGJZU010000104.1:0-19585 GCF_041354475.1 Microcoleus sp. | reverse complement strand
CCGATTGAAATAGTCACTTCATTGGATTCCATAATAGAGGATACCTAACTGTATACACTCTATTATGTGTACATTCCGGTAAGTTTGTCTATATATGGGTAGATTTTATCTGACAGTTCCCAACCCCTGGCGCTGGGGAAGCAGCGGTTTTGACGTTTCCAGCCACTTGTTGAGTTGAAGTTGCACTAGCAACATTAGTTTTGGCGTTGATGTGCGCCCAAGCTGGGAAACCAATGAGGGCGCTAGCGCCGATTACTCCTGCAAAACCTGTCAGTTTTTTCATCAAGTTAGGTAAATTTTGATTTTTCATTGCGCTTGCATTTCCTTATGACAATAAAACAATGGACTTGAATTCTTTTGTTAGCCTGTTGTGCACAATAGGCAATGGTTGGAAAGGCTGAACTAGAGGTAGAATCTACTTAGATTGTCGATCGCACCAAAACTTCCTTAATATAACGCAACATTCGCAAAAAAGCGGCTCAAGCGCTAAATTTGTAACTCAAAACCTCAATCACCGAACCGCTCGGTGGCAAAGAATTCGATCGAATGGAAATGGTATCATTATTCAATCGACTGACCGGCGTGCCATCCATCAGCGCCAAGAATTCATCTAGTGTGGCCAAATCGCACGCAGCAGCATCAGCAGCTTGGGTTTTGAAGTGTGTGGGAATCACCATCTTTGGTTTGAGAAGTTGCAAAGTTTGCTTTGCTTCGGCAGGAGTATAGGCTTTCGGGCCACCACCGACGGGAATCAGCACTACATCTGGACGCCCGATCAAGATTTGTTCTTCAATGCCGATCGGAGCTGCAACTCCACCGAGATGTAGAATTTTAACACCAGCTTGCTCCCACAGCCAAGCCACATTCACCCCAAATCGCCGTCCTCCCTCGCGGTCTTTTTCCATGCGAATGCCTTGCAGTCGCAGCCCATTTGACTGATAAGACCCCGGTTCGTACAAAAGGCCCGGATTGCCAGAAAATCCGTCTATCGCCCCTTCATCGAGCAACCGACTGCTAATCAGAATCAAATCTGTAGGGACTTTAGGAGATCTATAGCCCGCCGTACAGCCCAGGGGACGAAAAGGATTCACCAGCACCCTTGCACCGCCTCCTGTAAACAAAAAGCAAGTGTGGCCCAACCACTGAACCGACAAAGAATCAGCAGTTTGAGCCATATAGCTTTCCCATCCAGATGGCAAACCAGTTGCTAAAGCTGCCAGCAAACTTGTCTGTGCGTAACGCATTAATTGTCGCCGTTTCATCTTTTGGTGCTGCGATCGGGTGTTGGTCATTTGTGGTTATACCACAAATTAGGATTTTATCGCTCAATTTGTTTCGGGGGAACCCAACATCACTCAAAATTCAAAATAGACATTTCCCATAATTGTTGTAGCACAGGCATCCCTGCGACTTCGCGGTTCCTGAGCGGAGTCGAAGGGCAGGACACCGCCTGCCTGTTCTTGAAGGGTGCATCTCAATTTGGTAAGGGCGAAGCATTCCGTCAGACAATTTATTAGCAATCGCCAGAGATTTACTGCGGTCATGCTATAGCCCCTTGGAATATATTTGCCACAATGAGATGCAGCCGTTCTTGAATATTTTTTGGGGAGATGTCTAATTAAACTAAAGTCGTTCCAAGAAATTGCGTAATAATTGTTTTCCCGAAGTTGTTAAAATGCTTTCCGGGTGAAACTGTACCCCTTCAATATGCGGATATTCCCGATGTCGGACACCCATAATAGTTCCATCTTCTACCCAAGCTGTAATTTCCAAAACCTCTGGACAACTCTGTTTTTCTATAACCAAACTGTGATAACGAGTTGCAGTCAGTGGCGATTCCACCCCGCGAAACACCCCCAATCCCCGATGTTCCACCTGAGAAGTTTTGCCGTGCATTAATATCGGTGCAGAAACTATTTTCCCACCGAATACTTGACCGATACTTTGGTGTCCCAGACACACGCCCAAAATTGGCATAGTCGGCCCCAATTCTTTGATTAATTCTAGAGAAATTCCCGCATCTTCCGGCCGCCCTGGGCCTGGAGAAATCACAACTGCTGCCGGTTGCAATCTGCGAATTTCTGCTAGAGAAATTTGGTCGTTGCGGTAGACTTGTACCTCTTTTGCTACTGGCAATTCAGCACCTAGTTCTCCTAGATACTGTACCAAGTTGTATGTAAAACTGTCGTAGTTATCGATGACTATAATCACGGCTTAACTTTAATTTGAGGTCTAATTGGCGATGGCTAATTGAATCACTGTCCAAAAAGGAGGTAGCAAAAGTGCCACCGCGACGATCGCCGCCGCCATTGCCGATACCAGTACCGCCCCAGCAGCGCAGTCCTTGGCAATTTTCGCCAGTTCGTGGTAAGATTGTCCTACAGTCAAGTCTACCAGGGATTCGATCGCCGTATTCAACAATTCCATTGCCAAGACTATACCAATCGTAATGCCGATCACGGATATTTCCACAGGCTTCAGGTGTAAGAATACCCCAAGTCCGATCGCCAGAGTGCCAATTACCGTGTGGATGCGAAAATTACGCTGAGTTTCAAAAGCGTAACTCAAGCCAGCCCAAGCATATCTAAAACTAATCGCTAAGCTAGATGCTATTTTCCAGGACAGTTCTCGATTGTATTTTAATGCTTTTTTTGACCCATTGACTGTCTGATTGGAAGAGTCTGGAGGCATGGTTAGAAGCTGTGCAATATTTGATACTTTTGACTGTTGCTCTAGTGTCATAAACAACCAACTTTATATGATAAAGACGAGTACGTTTGAAAGATGAAAGATTGACTTGATAACAGTCTCCATAACTTTCCTAGGTCTTTACTCTAAAATTGATGTAATTTCCGAAAGTTATGCTTGAGTTTCTCTGATTGGTCAACTCATCACCAGCCTAGTCTATCCAATTTCAAATTCCTATAATGGTGTCTGGATCACAATATCGATTGCTTGTAGCAAAGTTTCCTGTCGATCGAGCATTTGGATTAAACTTTCTTCATCAGGGTGATCCCATCCCAAAAGATGTAGAAAACCGTGGGCTGCAAGCCAAGCTAGTTCAGTCTTCAGCGGATGTCCTTGCTGCTGGGCCTGTCGGTTGGCAGTATCGATGGAAATTACGATATCACCCAAGTATAGAGGTTCAGATGACATTTCATCTGACCCAGGACAGTCTACTTCTAAAGCCGCAAAAGCTAGTACATCAGTCGATCGATCCTGGTGGCGGTACTGAGAATTCAGCGATTGCATTTCCTCATCCCCTGTCAGACGCAGACTAACTTCATAGCCCGTGGCAGCAGGCACATCCTCATGCTGATTTTCCAGCCAAACACCAAACCAAGTTTCCCAAGTTTCGGCGGCAATCTCCCCGCTAGCTGCACTCTGAGGTTCCTGGGAATTATCAGCAGACTGTTGGGCTAGCCCATAACAGTCTTCCACATTCACCTCTATAATCATTTTTGGCGTTTCCTGTCAAGCATTTTTATCGGTAATTTTTAGTAAAATCTCAGATTGTGCGATCGAGTTCAGAAACTTTTGGCTTTTAGCAGGAACCATACAATAATTTGTCGAAGATTGCAAGATTCCCAAACTGCAATCAGCTTAACTGCCCTATCGTGAAAAATCAAAAGAGAAGCTAAAAAACCCGGTTTCTGGGGATCGCCCTCCAGCTACAATCAGGCAATCACCCAAATCAACCGAGTTTTGGCGTCGGGAAATTAGCAACACACTACTGAAAACCGGATTTAAGAATTGAAATATCGATCGACACAAGCCAAAGCCACCAGTACGCCCAAAAGCCCAGCAGCAGTCAACGCAAAATGAAACAGAGAAGTCGCCCGCTTCCGCACCATATTCCGCATCGCCAGCTTGACATAACTCGGCGCAGGTGGAGCACCAGCAGAGGTTGGCGGGATTTCGGAGGCGGTTTCTTCAGAAGTTGTTGGGATAGAAGGAGGTTGAGTCATAGTTTCAATTTATAAGTTTCAGGCTAAGTTTCAGGGAGTGGGACAGCCAGGGGGTACAGCCCCTACACGGAATGAAAGCGCCGTGCTCTGGTAGGGGCGGTGGATGGTGCGTGGGTATCCTCTGTAGAGGCGATCGAATTCAATGCAGCCTCCTAAAAAATTGGTATAACACAACCAAACACCAGAAATCAATGCAAACCCAAACCAATAAATCTAATCATTAACAGGATTTGACCTAGGGTAAAAATTTTTATTGAAATCTGAATAATGCCGATGCTACCGGATTTGATCAGAAAATCTCTCCAACCCGCCCTACCCTGCAAGTTTTGTAAAAATTAATTTGCTGGGGCGGATTTATGTGTATTATTTTTAGTCATCAAATATTGTTGCTAAAATCCGCCATACCACATAATGAAAAAAACAAAATTGGATTTTGTAGATTCTAAGACTGGAAGACACTTGCTAGATGCCATCTATGAAAAGTTTGCCAAACCTCAACTGCATGATACTTTCAAACCCAGTAATCCTTCAATTTATGTGCGACACGACGTGGGAGAAATTATACATGATTATCTAGTAGAAAAAGTGTTTGAACATCCTGAGACAGGTTTTTATGCGGAAGCTAGAGTTCCTGTTTCTATTAATAATCCATCGGTTTTGGTGATTCGGGGTTATGGTTCATGGTATCCTTTCGAGCGCGTTTTGGAAGATACGCCAGATGTGTTTATATCAAAACTCGAACGACAGTTAAAAGGCGCGGAAATCGCGGGTGCTATTGATTGGATTAAGCAGCAGTTTACCAGGGGAAATTCTGCGGATGTTATTGGAGAAAGTTTGGGCGGGAAAGTGGCTCAACAAATAGTAGTAAAATACCCCGATTATATTCGATCTACTGTCACTTTTAATGCTTTGGGGGTTTCGGAAAAGTTAGTTAAAACTTCTACAGCTACGAAAGTTTTTCATTACTTTACTTTAGGCGAAAGGTATGCTTTTTGGGCAAATGGAGGCGATTATATACCGGGAACAATTTTGATAGTTTCCCAGAAGGGCGAAAACTGGTGGTATAAGATAGAAGAGGCGATCGTCCGCAAGGCCACTTTTAATGGCAAGTTTCGGAAACGGCGAGTATTGATGGTATTATTGGCTCAGTTAATTTTGCTAAATAGACATAATGCGATCGTCCTACACCGACGAAAACCAGTGGTAGTTCAGATCGATCGCACTCAATTACAAATTTTCCGAAAAAACCGCTTTACCTAAACTCGCGCCAAATCGCTTCATACCGCCGATGGCTGATTTTCGCGGGCTGCTACGGCGAGTACCAAACAGAGTGCTGCAACTGCTTTTTCCCATTCTTGCTTAAGTTCAAGGGGTGTCACATCCTTAAATATACCAACTAAACGAGGGATCGATCGTTCTAATGCCGGTCTAGGAATCGATTTGTGCAACTCAACTAAACGAGTTAAACTTTCTTGATTTCTCAAAAAACCGACTACCCATTTAGTAGTATGATCTGGACTGTCAGGGACTTTTTTAATGCTTAGTTCAGTTTGTAACCAGTCGTAAAAAGGTGGGAGATGTTGGGCTAAAACTGCCCCAGCAGTAGGTAAGCTTTCTTTGAGTAAATTAGTATCGAGACTTCCCAACAGTTGACTGAGCTCCGGTGAATCTAGCAAAGTGGTTAATGGAAGTGAAAGCAGGGCTTCTGAAGCTTCTGGGGATAAATTTAAACACCGAGAAAATGTTTCTAGCATCGGAAAGTATCTGGTAAAGATGACACTTTCATTATCCCACTAACGCGCATCAATGAATATGAGCTAGCTCATATTAACAGAAGTTATGCACAGAATTTGTGGCCGGGGCGGGTTTACAAGATTGTTGGTTTTTGACCATTCTGGTTGGTAAAACCCGCCCCTACAGGTATTTACGATTATTTAAGTTGCGGATTCTACACAAATTCTCCTTTAGCAACCATCACCACTTTTCCACCTACCAACACTTCTATTTTTCCGGCATTTTTCGCTGATTGCAACAACAGCAGCGAAGGTCGATCGATCTCATAACCTTGCTCGACTCTCACATTAATCTTTTCTGCCCTATAATAAGCATATTCGACCAAATATCCAGCTAAACAGCCATTGGCACTCCCCGTCGCCGGATCTTCGGGAATTCCTAAATAAGGCGCAAAAACTCGGACGCTCAAGTCATTAATATCATTGTAAGTCTCTGGACAAAATATTAAAATTTCTGTGGCTTCTGTGGTCTCAATCAGCTCAGAATATTGCTCTAAGTTGACTTTGGCTTTCTTGAGCGAGGCTAGGTTTTTGAGCGGTACTATTATAAATGGTACTCCCGTGGAAACTTCTTGAATTGGGAATTTTTCATCTATTTCATCGACTTCTAAATTCAGCACCCTTGCGAGTATGGCGGCTGATAAAACTTGACCAAAGGTAGGCGCTTTTTGTCGCATCCATAAAATATCTGGGACTGCATTGTGATAGCTGAAAGTAACGGGAATTTGACCGACTGCTAGATTTAAAATAACTTGTTCTACAGGTTGATTGATAATCTGTTGCTGCAAAACGAATGCTGTTCCTAAAGTGGGATGACCGGCAAAGGGCAATTCTTTTTTTGGGGTGAATATCCGCACATCGTAGCCCCCGTTTTGTTGTTGGGGCGATCGCACAAACGTAGTTTCTGAATAATTAATTTCCCTGGCTATCATCAGCATTTCGCTCTCCGATAGCTGTGCAACTCCCGCACCGCAAAAGACTGCTAGCTGGTTGCCAGCATATTTTGACTCGGCAAATACGTCAACTATGTAAAAATTCATAATTATGTCTCTGGGCTTTATGCTTTAATTCTTAAGTATTTTCTCGTTACCAGGCTTTGCCTGGTAACGCAGATCCAGAGGCTCCGCCTCGCCAATATCCAATGCTCTATTTCAAACAACGAATTGCTTGCAACATCCCCCTAGCTTTATTCAGGGTTTCCTCATATTCCATTTCTGGGTTAGAATCCGCCACCAAACCAGCACCTGCTTGCACAGAAACCGAATGTTGATCAGCACCTAAAGAGCGCACAACCATAGTCCGAATCGCGATCGCACTATTCAACTGTCCCTCAAAATCATAATACCCATAAACCCCAGAATAGGGTCCCCGGCGGCAACCTTCCAATTCATGTACAATCTCCATCGCCCGAATCTTGGGAGCACCACTAACCGTACCCGCCGGAAAACCAGCCTTCAACAAATCCCAAGCAGTCTTATCCTCAGCCAATTCTCCGATGACATTACTCACTATGTGCATCACATGAGAATAACGCTCAATTCCCATTAATTCATCAACTTTTACCGTACCGCTGCGGCAAACTCTGCCCAAGTCATTTCTGCCCAAATCAACTAACATGACGTGTTCCGCAATTTCTTTCGGATCTTGCAATAATTCAGCAGCCAAAGCATCATCTTCTTGAGCAGTTTTACCCCGGCGACGAGTACCGGCGATCGGGCGCAAAGTTGCGATTCTCTTGCCATCTGGCGTGTTTTCTGCCTTCACCATAATCTCTGGACTGGAACCGATAATCTGCCAATCTTTGAAATTGAAATAAGCCATGTAGGGAGAAGGATTAATCAAACGCAAAGAGCGGTAAAGTGCAAAAGGATCGCCACTGTATTCAGATTCCAGTCGCTGGGAAATCACTACCTGAAAAATATCTCCGGCTTTAATATAATCCTTAGCTTTTAAGACATTGGCACAATACTTTTCGGGAGTAGTATTGCTGGTATAACTCAATTCTGTTTCTGTATTTCCGGTGGGGGAACTGGCATCTTGCCCGTTATTGGGAGGAGTCCATTCTATGAGAGTAGATTGCTGGGAAAGCGGGGATTTGAGTTTATCAACTAACTGAGAAACGCGATCGCACGCTTGCCCATAAGCCTCAGCCAAATCAACGCCAACATCACGCAAATCCGCATAGGCTACGGCCCAAATCTTCCGTTTCACCTGATCGAAAATCAACAAATTATCCACCTGCATCCACAACCCATCGGGCAAATCTTTCTCTCCAGCCGGATACACAGGAACGCGCGGTTCAATCCACTTAATTAATTCATAACCCCAAAACCCAAACAACCCCCCAATTCCCGCTGGTAACTGTGGCAATTTCACCGGTTGATAAGACTGCAAACATTCAGTTAAAGCCACAAACGGATCGCCGCTAAATACTTTTTGGGAACCATCGCGGTAAACTTGAGTTGTTTGCGAGCCCTTTGCCTCCAAAATCCACAAGGGATCGCACCCTAAAAAACTATAACGCCCAATTTTTTCCCCACCTTCGACGGACTCTAGCAAAAAACTGTAAGGTTGACCGGCACATACCCGATACCACGCAGAAACTGGCGTATCTAAATCAGCCACCCATTCTTGATAAACAGGGACAAAATTGCCTTGTTTTGCCAGTTCGGAGAATTGTGAGAATTCGGGGAATATCATAGGGAGAAGGAAGATGGAAGAAGGAAGATGGAAGATGGAAGATGGCCCTTCGACTCGGCGATCGGGTACAAAGAAGGATGAAATAAAATGCAATAATAGCAATATTATCAGCGATTTAGAAATTCTTAACCGTCTTGGCGGTTGCTATACTAAACTTTAATTAAATAATCAATAAAGATAGGACGGAAGGACACATCCCACAGGTTGCTGGTACTCACCAACTGCCATCACCGCCAGCGGCTTGAGGGCGCGCAGCCCCTCTTGCAAACACCAGCGAAACAAACCTGCATAGCGCACCGGCAAGTGAAAACAAAGCACTTCTCCGGGACTATAGGCTGCCGCCCCTAACAGCAAAGCCTGCATATCGGCTGCTGTTTCGGCGACGCTGTGACCGAAAGTAGATACCGCACAAGTATAGGCCACAATCCGGCCTTGTTTGGTGGTAACTAAGGGAGAAAGGTGATTCAGGGCGTATTCAATCTCGCAAGTGCGCTCGCACCCAGACACTCTATTACACAAAGCCTGACATTCATCTATATCCTCACTGCTGAGCGGCCGTACCTCAAAGTCATACTGGGGCAGACTGCTAAACATCCCCTCCATCAATACCAAAGGTTCTTTCACCTCAAAACCCAGAGAAATGTAGAGTGACAAGGATGCCAAGTTAAAAGATTCTTGAACCAAACGAATACCAGGAGCCTCTTTTCCCTGTTCCAGCAAGGCTTTCATGATTTGCCTTCCTGTTCCTTTTCCTTGAAAAGTGCGATCGACACTAACTGGTCCAATGCCACGAATCGGGTTGCGTTCGTCCATGAAACCGCAGCCGACAACCTCACCGGAGTTTTCAGCTACAATGTCAAAATACGATGGGCTGTGGATTAAAATATCGGTGATTTCGGTGGCAAAATCCAGTGTGGGAAAATCTGTTGGGAATTTATGGCGATCGGAAATACCTTTAAAAGCTTCATAATTAATCCGAGCGCAAGCATCAATATCCTGATGAGTTGCTCGCCTGATTTCTACCGTCATTTTGGATAATTATTAATTTAATTTGCGATCGCACAAGGAGTTTGTAGTTGCGCTTAGGCGAGATAGAAACAGCCTGTCGCGCCCAAGTGCTACTACAAACCAGAAAATACAAGCTGAGCTTTTCTGGAAATACTACCCGTTCGAGCTCAGCGATTCCCTCAAAACCTAAACTTCGTAGGTCTTTTTACCCGTGAACTTCACCTTAATCGGGTTAGGATTGCTGCCAATATTGCGGTCAACCTTACCGTTGTATGGACGACCTTCGTTCACCTTTTCAGGGAACACGCCATCCTTGGGATGCAGGTACTCATTAGAACCGTCGGGAAATACACGGTAAATCTTGTAGTTGGAGATTTTGAATTTTGCCCGCAGTTGTTGGCCGCCTAAAGCAATGCACTGCTCCTTCCGGGGCAGATACAGCAGGTTGTCGCCTTGACGCATGATTGCAGCGCCGCCTGTCGGCATTTCAAACACCTGTTCCTTGGGGCTAGTCCAAGTGATCGCGTACTTCTCTTCAACTAGCGCCTTAGTCAGCAAGCCGCCGGTGCTGCCGCCGAAGATAGGGGGTTGTCCAGTGAGTTCTTCTGCCATAGATATATCCAAAGGATTTTTAGGGCATCCTATCACCTGGGTGTTACCCTTCTCTCGAAATTGTAAGGAAAGTTAACAGTTTTTTGACGAGGGATATTTTATGATAATTCAAAATATCCAATTAAGATTGGAGATTTGGCAATTGCCACCGCTGCGGAAAAAATAAATTTGACAGTATAAAATCATCATTAAATAAGAATTTAAAAACAGCTATTGCTAGGGTCAGTTGGGGAGATTTTGTAAAACCAGCCCTAGCCAAAAAGCACCTAACTCCTGTGGGTACTAACGCCTCATTTATTCCTGGGGCTACTTTGGGCATTTTTCAAATTTTCCAAGGCTCAAATTTTTCCCCTCGATTGGTTGTTGCTGTGAAGAAAGTTTTGAGTTATAATTTCTAGACCTATTATCTTGGGAACTATGTATATTTCCCACTTAAAATTTATGGCGATCGCGTAAGTAAGGGGCCAGCCAGCGCCGAAAGGCAAAAACAGGTGTTTCCTTGATGACAAGCTACGAGGAAACCAATGTAAAGAATGTTCAGATTCTGCGATTCTTGGTTGCTTGGTCTGGTAGCTAGCCAAAATACCCAGTTTCTACGTAAGTATTTTTTTGGGTTTCGAGGAACTAAGATACCTTTGGCCAACTTATGTTCACACCAGCCGAGTGCCCATAGTTGAACTTGGCGGCATATCTGGCATTCTATAATAACAAACCAATCTACCCAATTGAAAGGACAAACCATGTTCCCAGCTTCAGGATTTTCTGGTTATGAGCTCCAAGAAATCATCCACCAAGGAGCTCACACAGTTATCTATCGCGCGGTATCGAAAGCCGATGGACAGTTTGTGATTCTTAAAGTTTTAAACACCGACTGTCCCACCCTAGACCAGCTCGCTAGACTCAAGCACGAGTATCAAATTACTCAACATCTAGACTCTGAACACATCATCAAAGTCTATGGTATTGACAATTTTCAAAATTGCTTATTATTAATTTTAGAAGATATGGGAGGGCGATCGCTGAGAAAATGGATGACAAGCCTAGGTTATCGCTCCAATCCCCAAGCTCAAACAATAGAAAACATACCATGGCAAGATTGCGAATTATCGATCGCCCAGTTTCTAAACATTGCGGTGTCCTTGTCAAAAGCTTTAATTTGCATTCATACAAATAAAATTATTCATAAAGATATTAAACCTGCTAATATTATCATTAATCCTGAAACAGAACAAGTAAAACTTACTGATTTCAGCATTGCTTCTCGGTTAAACAAAGAATATCCCAACTTAAAAAATCCCGATCGCCTAGAAGGCACTCTTGCCTATATGTCCCCAGAACAAACTGGGCGGATGAATCGAGAGCTAGACTACCGCAGCGATTTTTATTCCCTAGGTGTCACCTTTTACGAACTGTTGACAAAACAATTACCATTTCAGAGCAGCGAACCCTTAGAAATGGTACACTGTCACATTGCCAAACAACCGACACCCATTCAAGAATTAAAGCCAAATATCCCCCCATTTATAGCACAAATTGTCGCCAAACTCATGGCAAAAAATGCTGAAGATCGCTATCAAAGCGCCACAGGATTGTTAGCAGATTTAGAACTGTGCCAAAATCAAATTAAAAGTCATGGTAGAGTTTCAGACTTGATCCCCGGCCAATTTGATGTTAGAAGCCAGTTATCCATACCTCAAAAACTATACGGACGAGAAAAACAAGTCGAACAACTGTTGCAAATATTCGATCGAGTGAGCAAAGGTGGTAGTGAAATTGTGATGGTATCGGGATATTCAGGCATTGGGAAATCAGTATTAGTCCAGGAAATTATGCGGGATTCAACTCGCAATCACGGCTATTTTATCTCTGGTAAATTCGACCAATTTAAGCGCAATATTCCCTACACCTCTTTCAATCAAGCCATGAGGAGTTTGGTCAATCAAATTTTAATGGAAAGCCAAACTCAGTTAGCCCAATGGCGAAAAACACTACTGAACACTTTGGGTGTCAATGCTCAAGTTGCGATCGATGCTATCCCCGAATTAGAGTTAATTTTAGGCCCGCAACCTCCCGTACCCGAACTTGGTGTGATTGAATCTCAAAATCGATTCAATCGAGTCATGCAGCAGTTTATCCACGCCATAGCAACTGCGGAACATCCTTTAATCTTATTTCTCGATGATTGTCAGTGGATAGATGCTGCAACAGTCAAGATGTATCAAGAAAATTGCATCGCCCGAAACCCTTACTTGCTAGTGATTAATGCCTATCGAGATCGTGAAGTCAGTCCCACCCATCCCTTGATGCTAGCAAATGATGCCCTTCGGGCTACAGGAATTTCGATTACAGAAATTCAATTAAAACCCTTGACAATTTATCAGATAAACCAATTAGTATCTCAAAGCCTGAATTGTACTTTAAAAAAAGCTGAAATTCTGAGCAATTTATTGTTAGAAAAAACCGGAGGAAATCCCTTTTTTGTCAAACAACTGCTGAAGTCATTACATCAAGATGGCTTCCTAAAATTTAATCCAACCCAGGAGGAATGGCAGTGGAATATTCAACAAATTCAGCAGCAGAAAATCTCGGAAAATGTGGTTGATTTGATGGTTGAAAAAATTCAAAAATTGTCAGTTGCTACTCAAAAGATTTTACAATTAGCTGCTTGCATAGACAATGAATTCACTTTAGAGTTCTTGTCGATAGCCAGCGAAAAATCTTTAACTGAAACAGTGCGAGAGTTGTGGGAAGCACTGCAAGTAGGTTTGATTTTACCTGTAGATAATAACTATCGAGTCGCGCAAGTATTGGATGGGCAGGAGTTGGAAAAATTGGACAAAACAGCCGGAAAGGTGCGCTATAAGTTCTTGCACGATCGAGTGCAACAAGCAGCCTATGTGATGATTCCTGATGCGCAGAAACAACCAGTTCATTTGAAGTTAGGACGTTTGTTGTTGCAGAACACTAATGAAGCCGAACGCCAAGAAAAAATCTTTGATATTGTCAATCATTTCAACTTGGCTCGCGGGTTGATTTCTAGCGATGAAGAATTTTATCAATTAGCACAACTAAATTTACAAGCAGGAAACATGGCTAAATCTGCTTCAGCTTTTGAAGCGGCAAAGACTTTTTTTGAAACTGGATGCAACACTTTACCAGCCTCAAGCTGGCAAGATAATTATGCCTTGACTTTAGAATTAAATATAGCACGGGGTGAAGCAGAATATTTGAATGGGAATAATGATGAAGCTTTAGTTATTTTTGATGAAGTTATTCCGAGGACTAAAAGTTTATTATCACATTGCTTGATCGATGAATTAAAAATGACTTGTTTGCGGATGAAAAATGATTTGTCGGCTGCTTACAAGTTAGGTGTGGAAACATTACAATCTTTGGGTGTCGAATTTGAAGCTTACCCAGATGAGGATTTTTTAGCTAGTGAATTAGCCAAAACGAAGGCGATGATTGGCGATCGGGCGATCGCCGATTTGGCAGATTTACCCCTACTCACCGATCCGCTAAAACTCGCAGCCCACCGGATTTTGAAAGAACTGTTCCCCATCGCCTATTTTACCAATCCCAACGCTCAATTTCTCTGCGCGCTCAAGTTAGTGCAAGGGAGTATTGAGCATGGTAATTGCCGAATTTCCGCCTTTGGTTACACTTTGTATGCCTTTACTTTAATCACTAAATATCGTGAAATTGAGGCTGGGTGTGCAGCGGCAAAACTCTCGCTCAATCTCTACGAAGCTTGGAATATTAAAGAGTTAGGAGCTTGTATTTTCCATATGTGGGGGGCTTTAACCTTGCATTACATTGAATATATAGATGAGGGCAAGTTGTTGATGCTGAAAGCGTTTAATAATGGTATAGAAACAGGTGCTTACCAGTGGTCTGGTTATGCTTCCATTAATTATGTATGGAGTTGTTTTTTTGGCAATGAATCTCTACAAAAAACCACAGAAATTACAGATAATTTTATCCCTGTGTTGTCAAAAATCGATCGCAATATGTTAGCCTATCACTTGTTGAACAAAAATGCGATCGCCCAACTTACCTGCACCTTAGAAGCCGCCCAGATACCTCAAACTTTTATTGATGATGAAGCGCTGTTAAAATTTGCTGAATCCTCTGCCGATCTGACTACGATTTTTGTAATCTATCTTTACAAACTGACTATTGCTAACTGGTTTGGTGACGTCCATCTAGCCTTAGAATATGCCCTGGATGGGGCGGAATTTTTGAAAGGTGGTGCCGGTCATTTTGTCAATCCTGTTTTTCGTTTTCATTACGCGATCGCTCTGGCTTCAGGTGCCACAAATGCCAGCGATCGCGATCGTCAACTATACCGAGAACAACTCAACATCAGCCTCGAAGAATTTCGAGATTTGGCACAACATTGCCCAGCCAACTATCAACACAAATATTTATTAATTTACGCAGAAATAGAGCGACTCTCAGGAAATAATTATGCAGCCGCAGAATATTACGACCAATCCATCGCCTCAGCGCTGGAAAATGGATTTATCCAAAATGCAGCCCTAGCCAACGAACTAGCCACCCGCTTTTATTTAGCACAAAATCGGTACAATGTCGCCAAATTTTATCTTAATGATGCCCGTTTTTGCTATCTGCAATGGGGTGCTACTGCCAAAGTTAATCAATTAGAAAACTCCCATCCTGATTGGTTTCAAAAAATATCCGATAATCACATAACAGTTACTACCACTGCCAGTACCTCTACCGATGGTAACATTTTAGATGTAGGAACAGTAATGAAAGCATCCCAGACTATTTCTAGTGAAATAGTCTTAGGAAAATTATTAACAAAACTGCTGCATATTATTTTAGAAAATGCGGGAGCTGAAAAAGGAGCTATTATTCTCGAAAAAGATGGGGAACTTTCCATAGAAGTCTTGGATACTCACAAGCAAAATTCTCGCATCTTCCACGAGCCAACTTTATTAAAAAACAGTTCAGAACTGCCAATTTCTGTCATTCAATATGTGGTGATGACTCAGAAAGCAATACTTTTGACCAATGCAGCCAAAGAAACCATTTATCAAGCGGATTTATATATTCAAAAAACTAGACCAAAATCGCTTTTGTGCGCCCCTATTCTCTATCAGGGTAAGTCCATTGGTGTAGTTTATTTAGAAAACAATCTGGTGGTGGGTGCGTTTACAAAGGAGCGATTGAAAATGTTACAAATATTGACATCCCAGGCGGCAATTGCCATTGAAAATGCCCGTCTCTATGCTGGCGAACAAGAAAAATCTCGTGAGTTAAAAGCCGCAGTGATTCAACTGCAACAAACTCAAGCACAATTAGTTCAAACTGAAAAAATATCTCAACTTGGACAACTGGTGGCTGGAGTTGCTCACGAAGTCAATAATCCCGTTGGTTTCATTTCTGGAAATTTGCACCACGTTCAAGAATATATTGATGATTTGATTAATTTGCTCAATCTTTATCAACAAAAATTTCCCGAACCTGGACAAGAAATTGAAGATGAAATTGAGTCTATCGAACTAGAATATCTATTAGAAGATTTGCCCAAAACCACGGCATCCATGAAATTGGGAATCGATCGCATTCGCGATATCATGCAATCCCTCCGCAACTACTCCCGCACCGACACCGCTGAAAAAAGAGCCGTTGATATTCATGAAGGAATTGAAACTACTTTGATGATTTTGTCTCACCGACTGAAAGCCAAGCAAACTCGACCAGCAATTAAAATCATTAAATATTATGGTGAGTTACCAAAATTACAATGCTATCCAGGACAAATGAATCAAGTATTTATGAACTTGATTGCTAATGCAATTGATGCTTTGGATGAATTTAATGTGGGCAAAACCTATGCACAAATAGATAAAAATCCCAATAAAATTACCATTTCTACTTCCGGAGTTTCCGAAAAACCAGGACAAACAATGGACACCTTGGTGATTCGGATCGCTGATAACGGCTTGGGAATGCCGGAAAGCGTGCTCGAAAAATTGTTTACTCCATTTTTTACCACTAAAGTAGAAGGGGAAGGAACGGGATTGGGCTTGTCTATTTGTTATCAGATAGTAACCGAAAAACATGGAGGGAGTTTGGAATGTTTTTCATCGGTGGGGAAAGGAACGGAATTTGTAATTAGTATTCCGATGTAGTTAGTGGTTATTTGTAGGACAACCAAATTATTCAAAAAGTTCGGTATCTCGGTATTTTATACGGTGGGAATAGTGAAATGAAATTCACTCCCTTTATCTTTTCCTGGGGAATCTACCCAAATTTTACCTCCCCAGCCAGCCACAATCTGTTTGCAAATTGCTAATCCTAAACCTGTACCGCCGGCACTGCGGCGCAAAGCTCCTTCTTCTTGATAAAATCGATCGAACACTACTTTTAAACTATTCGCCTCTATTCCTCTCCCGGTATCGGCTACTAGCACTTCCACCATCCGATAACCGTTACAATGAGCTCGAACCGTCACGCTTCCCTGGGGTGTGGTGAATTTGCAAGCGTTATCTAACAGTTTGGAAAGCACTTCTACCAACCACTCGCCATCAGCTTGCACTAAAGGCAATTCTGCGGATACATCAGTGATAATTTCCGGCAATTTTCTATCAAAGGAACGAGCTCTAACGCTGCTGAGGGCTAAATCTACGCATTCTTGCAAGGTTAGTGATTCCACATTCCATTCCACTCGACCGCTTTCTAAGTGGGAAAGAGTGAGGAAATCCTGGACGAGTTTCCGCATTCTATCGGCATCGCCTAGGGCTGTTTCTAACATGATTTTCCGCAATTCTGCTGGCATATCTGGTTCGGAATTCAAACTTTCTAGACATACTTGAATTGTAGAAAGGGGAGTGCGGAGTTCGTGTCCGGTGATGGCAATGAGATTGCTGCGAGTGCGGTCTAAGGCTTCTAATTGTTGATTGAGTTCTTCTAAATTAGCGTAGGTTTCTGCTTGAATTAAGGCCGAACCGAGTTGAGTCGCGATCGCCTCTACTAGAGCCAGTTCATCTTCTTCCCAAGCCAAAGTCGATCGACACTGGTGCATTTCCACCATCCCCAAAATCCGCCCATGATAAAGCACAGGCACCATTAACCACGAGACAATTTCCCACTGTTGGACAGTCCTTTGTAGGGATTTAGTATTGACAATCAGTGGATGTTGTGCAGTATCTTGAATATAAACTCGCTCTTGGTTTGCCACCGCATCACGAAATATCGGATTTTCCTGCAAGGGCCAAGTCTGATTTAGCAGGGAATTAGTGCTGGGGCGCAAAAATTCGCGCTCGATTTTAGTAGCAATATCTGTCGCTTTGCAGCGATAAATCAAACAGCGGTTGGCTGACAAAGCTGTACCGAGTTCTTGCACTGCTACTTCCACTATTTCTTGAGGATTTAGCGATTGCCGCATGGCTGTTGTGATCGTATTCACCAAGCGTTCTTTGCGTTCTTGGGCCGCGATCGCACCGTAGGCTTTTAGCAGTTTATGTTGACCAGCTTGCAAGTAAGTCACCAAGCGTTCGGTAAAAGCATCGCTGAGTTTAGGATTGGGAATTTTGGCAGTTTTCCCTAAAGTTTTGTCTGGTTTGGCAGCTTTGGTAGTCTCGGCTTTCCGGGATTTTTTCGGTTTTTTGACCAGATTATAAGTGGTTTGTGCTCGTTCGATCTTTTCGGCTAATTCTGGGCGATATTTGACAATGCGATCGAGCAGCAATTGGGCTGCTTTGCAACTTACATCGCGATCGAAAGTCCAAATTCCCTCAAATCTACGAGCTTGATCCATCAATAGTAGTTCCCCCTCATCCTGATTTTCCAGAGGGATAAATTTTTCTTTACAAATCAGACAAGTTGAGTAGTTTTCTCCGATGACCACTAAATGCCACTCTTGACTTAATCCATCCCGTGGATCGAAAGCCACAGTTTCGTAAAATTCCGAGGAGTTTTTAAAGTCCGTTTCCGGTGCTGCTAGCACGTATACCTGAGATGAGCGATCGGAAATGCGCCGATAGCGGTGAGCTTCCTGGCGATAAAATCGCTCTCGCTGAAAGCTAGCAATGACTAACGGTTCATCAGAACCTGCCAAAACCAAGTCTTCCATCGCGTGAGACAGCGCTGTCATGGAAGATTTGAAATAAATTTGGGCCCGTAGCTGGGGCAAAGCTTGCAGAAGTTCTGCGAGTAATGAAATAGGGACGATCATCTAGCCTTAAGCGAGCATTTTTGCCGATGACAAAACGGGAGCGATCGACACTTTAGATCGATCCCTTTTTAGTATCTCTCAAAAAACACCACTAATTAGCCATTACTTACAAACTAACGGTTAATTATTTTTTTCTGACCCCGATCGCGTAAGTATAAATGCTGTGCCTTTCACCGAATCATACGAGCTCGCCACCTTCGTCGCTGCCGCCGGGAGATGATTTGTAGAGAGCATCCAATTGTTCGCGGGCATCTTGTACACTAAGCGAACGCATCACTAACAGGGGCTCGTTCACAATGTTTCCGTATTCATCTAAAAGTTCGGGATGCGGCACACTTTGAGAGCGAGAAGAGGATGCGTAACGATGAGGATGTCTAAATTGTTGAGGGCGCTGGGACTCCATCCCCACCGTGACTAAACTGCGGATTAAGTTACCGACGGCCAGAAAAGCAAGAACGGTAAAAGCTAGGATATAAAGCAGATGTAACATGATTTTTTCCTCCGGGCTAAACAGCCACACAGCAATTTACAAATGTGTTTCAGCAATTAATAAATTATTAACTGGAAATCTTGTTGAGGTTGTCAAGTCTGCTGCCCATATTTCCTTGGTTGGGGATTTGACAGCGCGTTTAATTGGAAATCACCTTATCTGCCAAGCTTGGCCGACTCGGATGAGCGAAATCGCGACGATACTTGCCAGCATTCTGCCAGAAGCCTGTGCCACGGCATCAGGGCGGCGGTTTCAATCCCAACTTGACCTCCGGTTGCTTGAAATAAAGCGATCGCAGCATTTACTTCTTGCTGAGCTTGTTCAACTCTCCCTAACAAGTCCGATTGTGCTTCAGTGCTCAAAAAGGCGATTTCCTCAGTTTCTAAAAGAGTTGCCGAGCGAGCAAACCAGTATTTAAAATCCTCTAACAGCGGTTGCAGTAAGGATTTTAGCAATTCGGCTTCCGGCAAGTCGGGATTAAGCATGGATCAAAATTGGGTTATTTATCTATTGTAATCTTAGATGCTATTTACAAATTGTAACATTTTTTTAACAAAAATTCAACTTATGGGCGATTGTTAAAGCCGACGAGGGATTTGGGATTGGGGATGGGAGACAAGAACCCTAGGCATGAATTCAGACATTGCACCTCGGCTGCTTTCAGTAAATTCGCCAGATACCGCTCTGTTAAACCTACCCAAAATTACCAAAGTCTAGACTTAGCTGGACATTAGAAATTTTGGTGTTAACTTCCTGATTCATCGTAGTCTCAAGATGACTCTTGAGAGGTTTGTCTACTCCACAG
>NZ_JBGJZU010000103.1:0-19857 GCF_041354475.1 Microcoleus sp. | reverse complement strand
GTTATCGATCGCCTGTCACTGTTATCGATCGCCTGTCACTGTTATCGATCGCCTGTCACTGTTATCGATCGCCTGTCACTGTTATCGATCGCCTGTCACTGTTATCGATCGTGGTGCAACGCCAATCGAGTCCACAACTTATTAATAATGATAATCGTGCTTGGGTGAGAGAGTCCACCGCAGGCGGACTCTCTCGCCCTTACCCCTATTTGATTATCATTATTATTCCCTAATATTTCTATCCCAAGAGGTATTGACAAAATCTACTCCCTTCTAACTTGTTACTAATGGTGTACCGCTGAGCCTCAAACAAGCGCAGCAACTGGTATCTCAGCTAAATGAATCAGAATTTCATCAAAGTTCAGTGACGGGATATAGTTGGTCAGAACACAAAAGTAATTATGGTGGAATTGAACAAAGATGGTTAGTAGTAGAGAGCAGTTTGCGTCGTGATGCTGACCGACGTAAATTATCAAAAAACCTCAAAAAAGCTGAAGTTGAGGGTCAGAAAAAGTTGCGAGAGTTATCAAATATTGAATTTGCTTGTTCAGCGGATGCCTCAGCAGCAGCAAGTCGTTTATCTAAACAACTAAAATATCATAATTTAACCCAAGTTACTAGCAGACAAGCGACCGCAAAACCAGCTACTAATTCGACAATTTCTCATGACAAATTTACCTCTAGCTTGATATTTAAAGTTGAAGCAAAACTGGAATTAGATGCTAGTGTGATTGCTCGCATAACCAAAGCTAGTGGCAGATTTATCTTAGCTACTAATGTGCTGGATGCATCACAATTAAATCCTGATGAAATGATTGTGAAATATATAGTTTTGGTGATTTAGACGCTTCATAAAGCGACATATTGCCGAAAAATTCACTCGTTACAGGTTCATAAAACAGGGATTCTGCATTGGTATTGATAGTATAACTTTGACCACACCTCCCAGTAGGGCTGAATTTCATGCAACCTCTGAGTGCGATTTTTCATAATTTATGCTCAGCTCAATATATTTCTTATCTAGATTATCCATTAAATTTGCACGCTCACGTTCATCAGATATCTTCTACCCTATCTATTCGCATGAGTATTAGTGCTTACCTTTTCTGTTGGTTGACAACATTAAACAGGTTATACTACTGTGTTAAGAAATAACATAAACAATACCGGATAATTAGCCGGAAAGTCATGAAACAAAATAGAAGTTCATACTATTCCACTCGCGAGACAGTGACTGTTGCCCAACTGCTTTTACAATATCTGGAATTGGAGGGGACTAATAAATTGTTCGGCTACCCTGGTGCCGCGAACAAGTCTGTGTTAGAGGAACTTAAATGCCAGAAGGACAAGTTTGACTACCTCATCTGCCGACAGGAAACGGGCGCTGTCTATATAGCTGATGGCTATTCACGAGTCACTGGCCAACTTGGCGTTGTATTGGTCACGTCGGGACCGGGCGCAACCAACGCTCTGACAGGAACAGCGAATGCTCAACAGAGCAACTCCCCTTTATTAATCATTACAGGAGAACCGTCAGAAGCGAATTTTGGCAAAGGTTATCTCCAAGAGGGGGTTAACAGCAGTCTCAGAATCAATGCCATCTACCGTAACGCCTGTCAGTATAGTGCGATGATCAGCAATGAGAATAATTTTCAAACACTTTTTACCCAGGCTCTTCGCACTGCGCTCTCTATTCCGTCCCGCGCCGCCCATCTCAGTCTTCCAGACAATGTTGCCAGTAGTTCGCTAAAGAACATAACCTTTCCGAACACGCCCGAAAATTATCGGACTACTCCTAGCACTTCCGATCCAAAAAAGGTAAAGCAAGCATTTGATTATCTGATCGATGCCGTACATCCATTGATTTTCTTGGGGAACGGCTGTCGTCAAGTGCTACAGGGTGAGCGGCTCAGAAAGTTCATACATTTCGTTGAGAAGTTCGCAATTCCGGTGATGACGACACCGGATGGTAAGGGAGTATTCCCCGAAAACCATGAGCTGTCGCTACGAAACTACGGTCTTGCGGCTTGCGAGTGGCCTAAATACTATATAGCGCCCGAAGATTTTGAAGACCATAAATACTATATGGGATCGAAGTACGATGCCCTGATGGTTATGGGGTCTAACTTGGATGGGCTAGCTACGCGCGTCGGGAAAGCTGCATGGGACAATCTGTTAATTCCTAACGGACCCTTTATTCAGGTCGATTTAGATCAAAGCATTATTGGTCGAGGATTTCCAATTGAACTGGGAATCGTGGCTGAAATCGGCGCTGTTATCGATAACTTATTTGAACTCAGTGAAAGCACTCCACCGAACAAATTCGTTGAAGAACGTCGGAAATTCATTCAGCATATCAAAACAGACCACTCACCGTTCATCACTCCACACAAGATGGATTCCGACGCTAACCCGATACTGCCGCAAGCCCTGATGAAGTGCATCCAGGAATTGCGGCCTCCAGGGACACACCTGTTCATAGATGGTGGAAATTGCATTGGTTGGTCGTTGCATTACCTGGTAATTGACCAGGCTTCCCAGATGCACAATTCACTGAATTTAGGCCCAACGGGCTTTGGTACGGCAGCGGTCGTTGGTGGAAAGGTGGGGGCACCGGACAAGACCTGCATAGCGATTACGGGGGATGGCGGTTTCATGATGCAGGGCAATGAGATAGCGACGGCTGCAAAGTACAACATCGGTGCTATTTGGATTGTGCTTCAAGACAATGATTTAGGAATGGTTAGTCAGACGATGATGTACACCTCTGGGTCTCCCTTGCCAAATCCAGAATGGAAAAACTACTATAACCTCGGCAATCCAGATTTAGCAAAGTTTGCCGAAGGGTTGGGTGCGGATGCTTATAACATTTATAGTCCTAAAGAGATGAGGGAGCGATTGGCACAGGCGATGAAGAACGCGGCTCTAAACAACAAACCCCAGGTAATTGTAGCCCATATCAATACAGATGAGGTGCCACCTTACTACGGTCAGGATGTTCAAAAAGCATTTCCTGTAATTTAAAAAAGTGTTTGAAAGTCCGACTAAATTTATGAGGAATAAAAAATGATCGCAGAAAACCCATTTGTGGGAACTTGGCAACTGCTCTCGTGGAAAAATGTGGATGAAGAGGGCAACATCACCTACCCATTCGGTGAAGATGCAATTGGCTACGTGCTGTATTCCGAGGATGGATATATGTCTACTAATCTGATGACAGCCAACCGCCCCAACTTTGAGACTGATGACGTTCTGGGAGGAACCACAGAAGAGCGGGCAAGGGCAGAACAAACTTACGTCGCCTATTGTGGTGAGTATGAAATCAACGACAACAAAGTTATTCATCATATTAAAGCCAGCCTGTTTCCCAACTGGGTTGGTATAAACCAAGAACGTTTCTTTGAATTCAAAGATGAGCAGTTGACATTGAGTACACCTCTTATCCCGATAGGCGGTAAGAAGCAGAGAGCCTATCTGATTTGGAAGCGTGCCTCCCTTTCTAGACCAACGTAACGAACCTTTAATGAGCTGTTGCCTAGTAAATTTATATAAATTTACTAGGCAAGATTGCCGAAAAAGGCAATTGTGAAACACGCTCGAGTGAACGTTTCGCCTATTCCCTAAACCAAACACGAACAAAGGATGACAAATTTATGGATGCAATCGATATTGCGATCGTTGGCGGCGGCGTATCGGGTGTCTATAGCGCGTGGCGGCTCAAGCGAGCCTACCCGGAAAAGAAGATCATCCTCTTTGAGGGGAGCGATCGCATCGGCGGGCGTCTGCTGTCTGTGCGACCGCCCGACATCGACAACATGGTTGCGGAACTTGGTGGGATGCGTATCCTCCGAGCCGTGCAACCGCTGATCGCGCAACTCATTGATGAGCTTAATCGTGCACTTCTGCCGGAACAGAAGATTGAGTTGTATGACTTTCCGGTCGATGAGCCACAAAACATTGCCTATCTCCGTGGCATCTATCTTCGTCTCTCCGACTTCACTACCCAACCGGACAAAGTGCCCTATCATCTCTCGTTCCTAGAGCGTGGTGAAACAGCAGGCGGCATCATCATCAACGCGATTGAGCAGATTGTGCCGGGAATCACAGATCCAGGGCTTAATGAATGCCAGCGGCGACAGATGGCGCAGGAGGCGAACTTCGCTGGAAGACCGTTATGGCAACAAGGCTTTTGGAACGTGTTAATCCGTGTCATCAGCGGCGAAGCCTACGAACTCGGTGTCGATGCTGGGGGTTACAACTCGACTCTGACGAACTGGAACGCCGCTGATGCAATTCCTTGGTATCTCTCCGACTTTGGCATTAGCTCAAAATACCAAGGTTTTAAGAAGGGATTTCAGGAGGTACCGAAATCATTAGCGGAGCTTTTCCAGAAAGATGGCGGCGAAATTCGGCTCAGTACGAAGATCGACGGATTTGATTGGAATGGCAGTATGTTTGAGCTGAACCTCCCGGGCGAAATGATCGCAGCCAATTCATTAATCCTTGCCATGCCCTGCCACTCACTCGAGATCCTGGCACCGACAAGCCCTCCTCTCCAGAAGATACAGGAGCTGATTGCGAGCGTCACGCCGCGTCCACTCTTCAAGCTCTTCACAACCTATACCAATCCGTGGTGGCGTGCCGCAGGCTACACTGCGACTGATGGCAAGTTTGTTCCAGTTGAGTCTGGACGAACGGTCACAGACCTTCCGGTGCGACAAACCTACTACTGGCCTAAAGAGGACGGCTCGCCAGCAACTGACGGACCGTCGATGTTGATGGCAAGTTATGACGATGGGACAAACATCGGCTTTTGGG
This sequence comes from Microcoleus sp., assembly GCF_041354475.1. Lineage (NCBI taxonomy): Bacteria > Bacillati > Cyanobacteriota > Cyanophyceae > Oscillatoriales > Microcoleaceae > Microcoleus > Microcoleus sp. The sequence goes on along the minus strand of NZ_JBGJZU010000103.1, from coordinate 15,039 downwards.
ACGGTCTCCGCCCACGGCGGGGTCAGGCATGGCAAGCGGGTCAAGAGATTGCGAAAGTCTGCAACCCGTTCCGGGGCGATCGCCAGGAACGAGACGACCAGGAATGGTACAACTACAGCGCTCCTCAGCCGATGGTTGAGGAGGTGGCACGCCAGCTTGCGACAATCCACGGTCTCAACCACACACCTGAGGTGAAGAACGCGGCATTCCGTGACTGGGGTGACGACCCATTTGGTGGCGGGTGGAACAGTTGGAATATTGGCGTGCAGAGTTGGGAGGTCAAGGAAAAGATTGTCCAACCTTTCGATGGGCTATCTCTCTACATCTGCGGCGAAGCCTATTCAGATGCCCAAGGTTGGGTCGAAGGCGCGTTACAGACCGCTGATATGGTGCTTAAGAGGTTTGGGATTTAAACCCATGCGATCTTAAAACCAACAGTATCTTCGCTATATTTCCCTTAGTCCGTCGCACTTCCCACTGAGGGGGGTAGACGGACTTTACTGGGGTCGTAGGCGATCTCATCGTCTTTCTACATCCTCCTAAACGCACCTATTTTTGTTTCATCACCACCAAAGTAATATCATCAAAAACCTTCTGAACGCCAATATACTGCCGCACATCATCGATCACAGCTTCCCGAATTTCTGCTGCCGAGAGATGACGATTTTCTACCACCACTTGCCACAACCTTTTTAACCCGTACAGCGATTTATTAATATCACGAGCTTCCGGAATTCCATCAGTATAAAGCACCACCACATCCTCAGGATTTAACTGCACTTCTATTTGGGTAATAAAGTCGCCAATCTCCTCTACTAAACCAATAGGAAATCCTAAATCCATTGTGTCTATGCACTCCAATGTTCCATCAGCGCGCACTACGATCGTTTCCTCATGTTGTCCGCTTAATTTCAAGACACCTCCGGCATAGTCTAAGATGGCTAGAGACATATTTTTCTGGGAATCCATCCGCTGGAGATTGTCATAAAGAGTTTGATTGATCACATCCAAAAACTTCACGGGATCGGTTTCGTTCATTTTCTGAAGCGTCCTGACAGCAGTTTGTGCCATAATCATTAACACGCCACTTTCTAAACCATGTCCTGTGACATCGCCAATGCTAATCTTGACTCGATCGTCCTGTTGCAATACATCGTAGTAATCGCCGCCAACTTCGTCGGCAGGTTCCATAAAGCCAGCTATTTCTAAGCCTTCAATTGCTTCTAGTTCTGACTGTTTTGGTAACACCATTTGTTGCAGTTGTTTGACAATATCGAGTTCTGCACTCATCCGCAGATTGTCTTGCTTTAGGAGTTCATTGAGACTGCTAATTTCTTGATTAGCTTCAGCTAGTTCAACAGTACGTTCTTTTACTTTATCTTCTAAATTTTGATATAGTCGCGCATTTTCAATCGAAATAGCTGCTTGGGAGGATAAGATTTTTAAAACTTCCAATCTGTCCGGAGTAAATACCCTGGTGGTGAGATTGTTTTCCAAGTAAAGGATACCCAAGAATTTACCTTGATTAATAATGGGCGTACACAATACCGATTTAGGTTGGGTACCGATGATGTAGGGATCTGCAGAAAACGTATTTTCAACACGGGCATCGTCGAGTACCAGAGTTTCAGATGTGCGGTAGACATAGTTGATTAAAGTTACAGGAATCTCTGGGCTTTGTTCAACTGGAATCGATTGCATTACTGTTGCTTTTTTTGTACCACTAACTCCCCTTGCTTCAATCACCAAGTTGCCTGCCTTGGATAAGATCAAAAAGGCTTTTTCTGCTCCAGCATTCTCTATGGTAACTTGCATCAAAGTGGAGAGTAACTTATCCAGTTCAACTTCCCCGGAGAGTGCTTGAGAGCCTTTAATCACTGTTGCAAAGTCTAGAATGGCTGAATTAGCTGAACCTGAACTGCTCGACGTGACGGTTTTTGTAAGCGTTTGAACAATTGTCTCCCCTGTTGTTGCACTGTTTTTTTGGTTCAGAATGGGGGCGAGTAACTGGGGATAGCGTTTTTCTAAATCATCAATTTTTGCCTTGGCTCCCCAGCGAGCATAGGCATAGTAGGCATTAATTAAATAAGCTTGGGCAATTGTTTCCTTGCCCCAACTAATATAAAATTTGGCGGCGAGTTCGTGAGCTAGGGCTTCTTCGTTGAGGTACTCGTTTTCTTGAGCTCCGGCTATGGCGCGATCGTAGTAGTCCATTGCCTCAACAAAATCACCCAGAACCCGATGTCTTTCTGCCTCTACTAGATAAAATTTATGTTGATGATTTATTGGGAAATGATGCACCCATTTCTGAATCTTTTCTTGGTTACTGCTAACCCGATTGAGCCAAGCTTCTTTTTCAAAGTCGGAAGCATCGGTAAGTAAGCTCAAGTGAACCAGAGAATCATAGAAATGAAATAGAGGGACAGCCACCGTTCCTGCGACACCATCTAAATACTCTTCTGCCATCAGGGCATTTTTTGCAGCTTGATGATACTCTCCAAACAGATAACTTAAGATCAGCTTATTTAAATATGCTAAATTAGTTCCTTGTCTGTCATTCACCTCAAGCATACGTGGCAGCGATTGATCCTCGTTGTAGGCATCACCAATTAACTGTGTTGGATTTTCTACCTTACCCAACAAATTCTGCACTGCCTGCCAAAATATGGCAATCCAAGTCGAGGTAGTTTCCCGCCTGATTTGATTGAGAACTTGACAGTAAGCCGCCATTTCCTGCTCTATAACCGTAAGTTCGCGACCGATAGAATATGAATTTTGGCACACATATTGAGCACAATAACCAACAAATTCAAAATCTCCGGTTTCCCAGGCGCTGTGATAGCCATCAATCAAAACGGGTAAGCTTTCCTTGATATGCTCTTTCCAATGTATGATGTGACCACCAAAAGTATCACATACCTTCGCCTTAACTGTTTTGGCATTCAATCGTTCTACTAAGCTCATAGCCAATTTGCCAAATTTATAACCAGCTTCAATATCTTGAATGACACCACACAGGATTACTCCGTAACAACCATAAGCAAAAGCCGCAAAAATTGACGTTCCATGTTGGATAGATAACTTGACTTCTGTCAATACAATCAACACAAAAAGTTCAGGAGCAGCTATAAATGCCGCAGCTGTTATAGTCGATAAGATAAACAAAGCTGCCCGACTTTCAGAAGATGTTATTTCCGGCAAATGAATTAAGTTTTCGATTTCTTCCCTAACATAAAGTGCAGCGGTTTCTTCCAGTCCTTTTTGAATATCCAACTGGTTTGGCTCTTCTGGTAAGATTACCCCCAACAGATTCAGCACAATGAGTCCAATTTTAATTCCTTCCTTGATGTTGCCCTGTGCTACAGCAGCTTGAATCTTGACCTCATATACTTTTACTTTGTCCAGCAGCGTCAAAGCTTGTTCGAGAACAATATCAGCCAATTGCTCTATGGCGATAAAGTCACCGCACAGGTACGCGGCCTCGGCTGCTTCCTCATGCAGAGCTAATGTTAGGTGATACTGCTCGAGCCAACTATCGGCTGCTAGGAGTTCCAAACCCACAGTTAAATATCTTTTGGCAGCCGTATAAGCCGTTGAAGATTTAGCTTTACGCCCAGCCATCAAATTCAAAGAAGCTAATTCATTGCGCTCAGTCTGATGGTTGATTAACTCGACCCCAATATTCAACTGATTGACAATATCAAAAATCTTTTCTTCCCGTTCCTCTGGTGGAATATTACTCAACAGCAGTTGCCCAATTTTCAGGTGAGTTGACTGTTTTTGGGATTCGGGAATCAGAAAATAAGCCGCTTGCTGCACTCGGTCATGCAAAAATCTGTAGGGAACAGATAACTCAGACCCTTGTGCAACTTCAACGGATTCAGAGTCCTGAAAGAACTTGTAACTTTCAGTAATCGGAATAATCAGGCTTTCTTGCAAGGCTCTCCACAAGTCAGCCGCCGTCTCTGCTTGAGGTTTCTCATGTACAATAGCCAAAGTTGCTAAGTCAAATTGGTTGCCAATACAAGCAGCCATTTTCAACACATTCTGGGTATTCTCTGGCAGCTTTTGCAATTGAGTTGCCATAAATTCAACTACATCATCGCTGACAGCCAGTGCCATCACCTTGGCAATGTCGCACTGCCAATAGCCGCCACTAAATTCAAAATAAATTAGTCCCTCTTGATGCAAAGATTTAAGGAATTGAGTCGCAAAAAATGGGTTGCCTTTGGTTTTAGCAAACACCAGTTCTGTCAAAGGCATTGCTAAGTTTGGGGGACAACTCAGGGTATCGGCAATCAGGCGGTTTAAAGAATGCTGGTCTAGGGGCGCTAAAGTAATTTGGTTGACCGTGGCATATGCTTTCCGAATTTCATCCAACGTCAACATCAAAGGATGTGCTGGATTAACTTCGTTATCCCGATAGGCTCCTATTAACAACAAATAGCCTCTATCCGTTTCACTCATCAGCAATTGCATTAACTTCAGAGAAGCGGAGTCTGCCCACTGCAAGTCATCCAAAAAAATGACCAGGGGATGCTCTCTGGTTGCGAACACCCGGATCAACTTTTCAAAGAGCAGGTTGAAGCGATTTTGGGCGGCACTTCCTTCCAATTCTGGAACTTCTGGCTGTACCCCAATCAACAGTTCTAATTCTGGGATGACATCAATAATTACCCGACTATTTTCACCCAAAGCCGACAAGATTTTGGTTTTCCACTTCTGCACAGAGTCGGCACTTTCGCCCAGCAGTTGCCGCATCAAATTCTGGAGTGCCTGCACCCAAGCAGAGAAAGGAATATCGCGCTTGAATTGGTCGAATTTTCCTTTAATGAAGTAACCCCGTTGCCGAACAATGGGTTTGTGGACTTCATGCACCACCGCTGTCTTGCCAATCCCCGAAAAGCCAGCCACTAACATCATTTCAGTGGTGCCTATGCTGACTCGTTCAAATGCAGCTAACAGGGTAGCAACTTCCGTTTCTCTACCGTAAAGTCTTTCAGGAATAATAAAGCGCTCGGTGATGTCCCTGCTGCCTAGGGGAAACTGCGTAATGCTGTTTTTTTCTTGCCATTGTTGTAAACAGATTTCTAGGTCTACTCGCAGTCCAAAAGCACTTTGATAGCGTTCCTCAGCGGTTTTTGCCATCAATTTGATTACCATGTCGGAAACCACCCGGGGAATCGCTGGTACAAGCTCGTTCGGGGGAGCTGGTTTGCGGGCAATGTGACAGTGGACTAACTCCATCAAGTCAGTAGAGGAGAAGGGGAGTTGCCCAGTCAGTAGTTCGTAGAAAGTAACACCCAACGAATAAAAGTCGGTGCGGTAGTCAATACCCCGATTCATCCGTCCGGTTTGTTCCGGGGACATATAAGGTAGTGTTCCTTCGAGAACGTTAGGGTTAATGATTTCCTGGCTCTCTCTAGGTAACAGAGAGGAAATACTGAAATCAATCAGTTTTACCTGCTTAGTTTGGGGGTTAATTAGAATATTCTGGGGCTTGATATCTTTGTGAATAACTCGGTATGAATATAATCCTTCTAGGGCTTGGACAATCCCAATGGCGATGCAGAAAAACTCGTTTAGGGAATCATAACATCTCCCCATTCCCTCTCCATTCCCCCATTGCTTCATTTCTTCATAGAGGGAAATACAGCCATTGTCTTCCATAACAAGAGCCAAACCACGATCGTAGTTTTCCAGACTTAAAGGTTTGACCACTCCGGGTATATCAAGGTTTTTAGCAATAGTATATTGATTGCGAAACTGCACCAGTTCATTAAAGGTCGGATACTCAGATTTAAGTAGTTTGATGACCACAGGGTTTTGGTTTCTTTCACTCATAGCGCGATAAACCTGAGTCCTGCTACCAGAGTAGAGTAGAGCAGTGATAGAATAACCGGGGATTGTAATCATAGTTAAAAAAGGGTTATCAATAGGAGTTTTACCATAAATGGCTCAGATGACCCGAGGTTTGATACAAGATAGCTTGTTTGCGTTGCTGCTGAGCTGTATCCCAACTCTACTGCATTACTGCATTACTGCATTACTGTTATCGATCGCCTGTCACTGTTATCGATCGCCTGTCACTATTATCGATCGCCTGTCACTGTTATCGATCGCCTGTCACTGTTATCGATCGCCCGTCACTGTTATCGATCGCCTGTCACTGTTATCGATCGTCCGTCACGATTATCGATCGCCCGTCACGATTATCGATCGTCCGTCACTGTTATCGATCGTGGTGCAACGCCAATCGAGTCCACAACTTATTAATAATGATAATCGTGCTTGGGTGAGAGAGTCCACCGCAGGCGGACTCTCTCGCCCTTACCCCTATTTGATTATCATTATTATTCCCTAATATTTCTATCCCAAGAGGTATTGACAAAATCTACTCCCTTCTAACTTGTTACTAATGGGCGTACTCTGAATCACCCTAGCCGAGAGTTTTTCTTGGAACAGCAAACTCTCTTCAGGTGTCAGCGATTCAATGACTTGAATTAAGGAGTCAACCAACTGAATGTTCATAGCTGGTAATTTACGGAATGTAGAATAGTGCGATCGATGAAACTATCATATCCAATTTCCCCAACACCAACGTCTCAAGCTCTGTGCACTTGCCAATCTCCGGCGGCAATTCCTCCAACCCCAACCCCGCTAAATCCTATTGAGTTCGTAAACAACCCGGTTTTTGACTATCTTTGCGTCCGGGACTAATAAAAAAAGGAACAAAGTGTTTTTCCCTTGTTCCTTTTTTTGTGATTTCTCAAACTGTCAATCTACAGCTTGACTTCGATATCTACGCCTGCTGGCAAATCCAGTTTCATCAAAGCGTCAATTGTTTTAGCAGAAGGCTGGTGAATGTCGATGATGCGGCGGTGCGTGCGGGTTTCAAAGTGTTCGCGAGAATCTTTGTCTACGTGGGGCGATCGCAGCAAGCAATAAATCCGCCGTTTTGTAGGTAGGGGAATCGGACCGATCGCAGTGGCTGCTGTCCGATTTGCTGTATCTACAATCTTTTCGCAGGATGCGTCTAGAATGCGTCGGTCAAAAGCTTTGAGGCGGATGCGAATTTTTTGTTGTGGGATAGCTGCCATTTTGGTTTCTTTAATTTTCTAGGTTCTGTTTATTATTAGTCATTAGTCATTAGTCATTAGTTATTAGTTATTAGTCATTAGTTATTAGTTATTAGTCATTAGTTATTAGTCGTTAGTTATTAGTCAGTAGTCATTAGTCATTAGCTAACTACTAATATAAACTAAGGACAACTGACCACTAACTACTAACTACTAACTACTGACTACTGACTACTGACTAATGACTACTGACTATGAGCGTATTCCTACTTGAGGATTTTGGAAACAACGCCTGCGCCGACGGTGCGTCCGCCTTCACGGATTGCAAAACGCATTCCTTGTTCGATCGCGATCGGGTGAATCAGCTCCACGGTCATCTTGATCCGGTCACCTGGCATCACCATTTCTGCTTCGGAGCCGTCATCAGCGGTGAACTGCATGATCGTACCAGTTACATCAGTTGTACGAACGTAGAACTGAGGGCGGTAGCCAGAGAAAAAGGGCGTGTGACGACCACCTTCTTCCTTCTTCAGGATGTAGACTTCAGATTCAAACTGAGTGTGAGGCAAGATGCTCTTTGGCTTGGCAATCACCATGCCGCGTTCAATATCTGCCTTCAAAATCCCTCGCAACAGTAAGCCCACGTTGTCCCCAGCCAAGCCTTCATCCAAAGACTTGGTGAACATTTCTACACCAGTCACGGTAGTGCTGCGAGTGTCCTTGAGACCTACGAGTTCGACGTTTTCGCCTACTTTGATCTTACCACGTTCAATCCGGCCAGTAGCGACAGTACCCCGACCTGTAATGGAGAATACGTCTTCTACTGCCATCAAGAATGGCTTATCAATTTCACGTTCGGGGGTGGGGATGTAACTATCCACTGCTTCCATCAGTGCATAAATCTTGTCAATCCAGGGATTTTCGCCCTTGACAGACTTGGGATTTGCAATCATGGCTTCGAGAGCTTTGAGTCCCGAACCAGTGACGATGGGGATATCATCGCCAGGAAAATCGTAGGAGCTTAGAAGTTCGCGAACTTCCAGTTCCACCAATTCCAAAAGTTCTGCGTCATCTACCATGTCTTCTTTGTTCAAGAACACTACCAAGCTAGGAACGCCAACTTGCTTAGCTAACAGGATGTGTTCGCGAGTTTGAGGCATGGGGCCGTCTGCTGCAGACACTACCAGGATGCCACCGTCCATTTGAGCAGCACCGGTGATCATGTTTTTCACATAGTCAGCGTGTCCGGGGCAATCAACGTGGGCGTAGTGCCTATCTGTGGTTTCGTATTCTACGTGAGCAGTATTAATCGTAATACCCCGTGCTTTTTCTTCAGGGGCGGCGTCGATTTCGTCGTACTTCTTACCCTTGGCCTGACCCAGGGCCGAAAGGGTCATGGTAATCGCGGCGGTTAAGGTTGTTTTGCCGTGGTCAACGTGACCGATCGTGCCAATGTTTACGTGGGGTTTAGTCCGTTCAAATTTTGCGCGTGCCATTCTCGATTTGTTCCTTGTTTTTTTAGCGATTTTAGACTTGAGATTTGAGATTGGAGATTTTGGATTCAATCCAAAATCCAAAACCTCAAATCTCCAATCATTAGTTCCCTTTGTTCTTAGCGATAATGGCTTCAGCCACATTTCGCGGCACTTCTTCGTAATGGCTGAATTCCATTGTGAAGATGCCTCGACCTTGGGTTTTCGAGCGGATGTCAGTGGCGTAACCAAACATTTCTGCTAGTGGAACTTTTACAGAAACTTTAGCAATTCCCTGATCCGTCTCTTGACCTTCGATCTGACCCCGACGGGAGTTGAGGTCGCCGATGACATTCCCGATGTAATCTTCGGGAACTTCGACCTCTACCTTCATCATAGGCTCTAGCAGCACAGGCGTTGCATTCATCACGGCTTCTTTGATCGCCATTGAACCGGCGATCTTAAATGCCATTTCTGAGGAGTCTACATCGTGGAAAGACCCGTCTACCATAGTAGCTTTGAGGTCAATCATCGGATATCCTGCTAGAATACCTGATTCGCAGGCTTCTTTCATCCCTTGTCCTGCCGGGCCGATGTACTCTTTGGGTACTGTGCCGCCGACAATTTTGGAGACAAATTCAAAGCCGGTTCCCTCTTCTCCGGGTTCTAGTTCGATCACGACGTGACCGTACTGACCTTTACCGCCGCTTTGGCGGATAAATTTACCTTCGGCACGGACTGCTTTGCGAATGGTTTCGCGGTAGGCTACTTGCGGTTTACCGACGTTGGCTTCTACTTTGAATTCGCGGAGCATCCTGTCTACCAAAATTTCCAAGTGCAGTTCGCCCATACCGGCGATGACTGTCTGGTTGGTTTCTGGGTCAACGTTGACTCTAAAGGTGGGGTCTTCTTCCGAGAGGGACTGGAGGGCTTTGGAGAGCTTCTCCATGTCTTGTTTGGTTTTGGGTTCCACCGCCACCGAGATTACTGGCTCTGGAATAAACAGGGATTCCAGGATTACTGGTGCTGTTTCGTCGCAGAGGGTGTCACCGGTGAAGGTGTCTTTCAAGCCCAAGGCTGCTCCTAAGTCTCCGGCGCGCAGTTCTTCTACTTCAATCCGATCGTCCGATTTGAGTACAATTAGGCGAGAAACCCGCTCTTTTTTGTCTTTGGTGGAGTTGAGGACGTAAGTACCTTTTTTGAGGATACCGGAGTATACCCGCACAAAGGTGAGGCGGCCGTAGGGGTCTGACATGATTTTGAATGCCAGGGCTGACAGGGGCGCGTTATCGTCGGCGTGTCGCTCTGCGATGTCGCCGTTGGCTAGGTGTCCTTGAATTGGGGGAACTTCCAAGGGCGACGGCAGATACTCGATCACTGCATCCAACAACAACTGAACGCCTTTGTTTTTGAAAGCAGAACCGCACAGCATGGGAACGATGCTGCCAACGATCGTCCCGTGGCGCAGGGCCGACTGGATTTCGTCTTGGGTTAGTTCTACGCCTTCGAGGTACTTCTCGGTGAGGGCGTCGCTGGTTTCTGCTACTGATTCGATCAGTTTGGTTCGGTATTCAGATGCTAGCTCTTTGACTTCTTCGGGGATTTCTACTTCTTCGATATCGGTGCCGGTGTCGTTGTTGTAGATGTAGGCTTTCATTTGCACTAGGTCTACTATTCCCCGGAAGTTTTCTTCGCTGCCGATCGGGATTTGGATTGGTACGGCGTTCGCTCTCATGCGATCGCGAATTTGACCGTAGACTTTATAAAAGTTAGCGCCCATCCGATCCATTTTGTTGACGAACACAATCCGTGGCACTTTGTACCTATCGGCTTGTCGCCAAACTGTTTCCGATTGTGGCTGAACTCCACCTACCGAGCAGAAAACTGCGATCACCCCATCTAGCACCCGCATGGAGCGTTCGACTTCGATCGTGAAGTCTACGTGTCCGGGAGTGTCGATGATGTTGATTTTGTGATCTTTCCAAGTGGTGGTGATAGCGGCGGCAGTAATCGTAATTCCCCGCTCCCGCTCTTGATCCATCGAGTCCATAACTGCTGTTCCATCGTGCACTTCACCCATTTTGTGAACCATGCCTGAATAGAACAGAATTCTTTCTGTTGTTGTTGTTTTGCCCGCATCAATGTGGGCTGCGATGCCGATGTTGCGGGTTTTTTCTAGCGGGACGGTACGTGCCACAGCTACCTCCTTGAGTATTCTGGTATACAAATACTAGACAAATCTAGACATTTGCTTCTTACTTCATCGGGAGCATGGGAGCGGCTATCCCTCAGTAAGCTTTCACGGTTTAGCCAACCGCGATCGATTTATCGCTCTGCTGTTATAATACAATTATACTACACAGAAACCCTATTTTGCAGTCGCTAGTGACTGACAACATAAGTTAATGGAGCTTATTGTTACATTTTAATATTTTTTGCAAGATTTGTTTACAAAAATATTAAGTATGTGACATGGAGGATTAAGAGAGTTTTGAATTGGGATTTTTCCAGTGTTGAGTTTGCTTCGTGCCTCGCAGCCTAGGCCTTGGTGAAGCAACCTCAATACTAAAAATTTACACTTTCCAATCTCTCACCCAATGCTCTCATACCACAAAATCGTCCAATTCGACTTACCAGATTTGGCGATTAGTAGCGGTAGTGGGCGAAGGCCTTGTTGGCTTCTGCCATACGGTGGGTTTCTTCGCGTTTGCGAATGGCGCTACCTGTTTCGTTGGCTGCATCCATCAGTTCGTTGGCGAGCTTGGCGGCCATGGAGCGGCCGGTTCTGGCTCTGGCAAATCTGATCAGCCAGCGGAGGGCGAGGGTTGTGCCGCGATCTTGACGGACTTCCATCGGCACTTGGTAGGTGGCGCCACCTACACGACGTGCTTTGACTTCCACTAGGGGTGTCGCGTTTTTGACTGCTTTTTCAAACAAGTCTAACGGTTCGGCTCCTGTGCGTTCTTGGATGGTTTTGAGGGCGTCGTAGACGATGCTGGAGGCAACGGATTTTTTACCGTGCTGCATGATCCGCCTCACCATCATGCTTACCAACCGGCTGTTGTAGGTTGGATCGGGGGGGACTGGGCGTTTTTGAATAACTGTGCGGCGAGACATAGTTCTATTTGGGATTTTTGATTTTGAATGATGGAGTTTGGGGTTTTTGTGAGCTATCGATCGACTATTAATTAGCTATCAACGGGCGATCGAGGGTTTATTTTGGCTCTCTAACCCCTCAAAGATGCAAGTTACGTTTTATTTCTTCGCTGCTTTAGGACGTTTGGCCCCGTATTTGGAACGACCTTGTTTGCGGTCTTTCACCCCTGCCGTGTCTAATGTACCGCGAATGATGTGGTATCTAACTCCAGGCAAATCTTTTACCCTACCGCCGCGGATCATGACTACGGAGTGTTCTTGCAAGTTGTGACCGATACCGGGGATGTAGGCTGTGACTTCAAAACCAGAGGTAAGCCGCACCCGCGCCACCTTTCGCAGCGCCGAGTTAGGTTTTTTCGGGGTGGTTGTGTACACTCTGGTGCAAACTCCGCGGCGCTGGGGGCAACTTTTGAGAGCTGGCGATTTGGTTTTTTTCTGCGTTTCTTCTCGTGCTGAACGAATGAGTTGCTGAATAGTGGGCATGAGTTACGGCATTTCTAGCTTTTTGCTGAATAGAGTGATTTTGTGGCATCCGCACTGAAAGTCCCTTCCCCTATGCGGAGATGGGATTTTGGGGAAAATTATGGATGAATGAGGATACCAGACTCTGTATTGTACACGACTCAACTCTTTTTGGCAAGATTTTTTCGATCGCCCGCTCCGGCTGGAAGTTATTTCCGGGAGTTTTTAGCCAGCTTAAGCAGTGCAGTGGCCAAGGCAATCTCAGTCGCGGAGGCAGAAACCGGGTTTAGTCAAAAATAGCCTTGAGGTCTTGAATCCTTTGGTAGATGGGTCTCAACTTGACTCTGGCGATCGCATCACAGCTACGGGTCGATCCATATCACATAAGATTATAGAAAATACCCCAATAATAAACAATATAAATTCAACTAGACCCGCCATGAGAACCAAAACTTTTATTCCCGAATATACAATTTCCGAACTCTACTTAAACATTTGGAAATCTGGAACCATTGAAAAAAATCAGTTACAAGAGATTCAATCCGCAATTAATTCTCAAACTTCCCGAAGCTCAGACGACCAAAAAATCATCAGCAGACTACTTTACGCCGTACGCCGGGGATGGCTGTCCGTGATGGACTAACTTTCTAGGGCATTGGTGATTTTTAAGTTAAGCTTCGATTAATTAATTCGCGAGGGATTCAACCTAAACTCACAAAAATTTAAAATCCATACTAGAGGAAGGCGATACTAGGGTAAAAGGACGGGTATGTTTAATTCTACTGAACTACTAATAGAGGCTTTCATTCAACACCTTGAGAACGGCTATAGCCGCACTTACGGAGGGTATAAATCCGATTATGCAGATATAATTTCTTGGGTGGGAGCAATGGCATTAGAAAACATTGCCAACAGCGACGCTCTTTATCATAATGTCGAACACGCAATTTGTGTCACCCTAGTCGGTCAAGAAATCTTGCGGGGAAAACACATTCGCAAAGGAGGAGTATCCTGCGAAGATTGGCTTCACTTCATCATTTCGTTGCTTTGTCAAGATATCGGATATGTCAAAGGAGTTTGCCGACTTGACCAACAAGTAGAAGGATTGTACGCTACAGGAAAAAATGGCATAAAAATTGCACTTCCTCCCGGTGCAACCGCAGCCAGCCTAGCACCTTACCGAGTTGATAGAGCTAAACTCTTCATTGACGAACGCTTCGGAAATCACAAGCTAATTAATGCTGAAGCCATCAAACAAAACATCGAGGAAACTCGTTTTTCTGTGCTTGACAGCAACGCTAATCAAAACGTAGTTAATTATTCGAGTTTAGTTCGCGGTGCGGACTTAATCGGTCAACTAAGCAACCCACAATATTTACAAAAAATGGGCGCGCTGTTTTACGAATTGGAAGAAAGCGGTGATACTAAGATTTTGGGCTACCGACATCCGGGGGACTTGCTCCAAAGCTACTCGAAGTTTTACTGGAGCGGTATTTATCCGCACATCAGCGAATCTCTCGGTTACTTACAGTTAACCCAGGAAGGTAAACAGATTGTGGCTAGTTTGTACGCGAATGTATTTCGGATGGAACATCAACGCTGCGATACTGAGGTTGCTTGATGGGTCGATTAGAAATTAAAAGCCTGAGAACACTTGCTCTCAGGCTTTTTTAGCTAGATTTGTCATTGGTTGTGGCTTGTGGCGCACTAACTCAAGCAGATGATTTGCTTTCCTCCGCTACTTGCTCGTTGCTGGGTAATTCCAGACAATAGCCCGCTCCGTATACGGTTTTGATGTACCGAGGATGGCGGGGATCGGGTTCCATCTTGGTTCTCAGGTGTCTGATATGTACGCGAATGGTTTCGATGTCGTCGTCGGGGTCATAACCCCAGACTTCTTTAAGAATTTCGCTGGGAGAGACTGTCTGACCGTGGCGCTGAAGCAAGCAGTGTAGTAACTCGAACTCTAGGTGGGTCAATTTGACAATCTGAGTATACCAAACAGCTTCAAACCTTTCTGGTACAAGGGTCAGTGGTCCGTAATTCAGGATTTCGGAGTGTTTGGCTGCTTGGGGAATGCGGTCTGTGCGCCTCAGTAGGGCTCGCACTCGCGCTAGCATTTCTTCTAGTTCAAAGGGCTTGGTGAGGTAGTCGTCGGCACCGGAGTTGAAGCCTTCTACTTTGTCTTGAGTTTGACTTAAGGCGGTCAACATCAAGACGGGAATGTCGGCGGTGCGATCGTCTCGCCGCAAACGCTGACACACTGTGAATCCGTCTACTCTAGGCAACATCAGGTCTAGGACGATCAAGTCTGGCAGCAGTTGTATGGCTAGGGCCTGACCTTTGATGCCGTCTTCTGCGTGGGTTACTTCGTACCCAGCCATTTCTAGGTTAATGGCTACGAGTTCCGCGATCGCCGCGTCATCGTCAATAACAAGTATCCGAGGCATCATTATTTATCTCACCGCTAACCAGACGGGGCAGCCTACAGCCTTCTGGGGGTTCCAGGTAACTTTAACCAACAATTTACTAATTTTAAGCTTCATTAAGGATAGTAAGGTTCTTTAAGAACCTGTTGAACTATGTAAATATTCTTGTAGTAATTATAAGTGCTAAGGGTGTGTATCAGAAAGCCCCTTCCCCAAAAATCTTGCCTGGGGTTGGTTTTTGGTCTGCTCCCATCCTCAACTTTAGCAGCATCTCTGGGCGCTATCACCGACTCTGACGGTCCTTCGATGACAAATTTTAGCTAGACAGACGGGAATCCCCACACTATACCGCCTCGGTTAGTGTGGGATGAAAGGCGTGTGAGGTGAGGATTCCATCTGTTCACAATCTCAAAGCATAGCTTTGAGGAGTGGGCGGATGGA